>PLZL01000272.1:2742-13752 GCA_003152145.1 Limisphaerales bacterium | reverse complement strand
ATCACGTCCTTGGCCGTGGCCGGCGACAAAATCGTGTCGGCATTCCCGTCTCCGGGATCGCTTGAGTCATCCCCACCGCCGTCATTGCCCGCTGAAAACACAAACAACACCGGCTGCGAGCCGGGGAGTTCCGGCAGCGCGTCGCGCGTCGCCGCGTCGTAGCTCGCCGCCGCCAGATCGTAGGTATTGTCGCCATCGTTGTTCCAACTGTTGTTGGAGATCAGCGCGTTGGTCAGCGCCGGAATCTCCTGAAGTGACTGATCGGAAACAAGCCTGCCGAAGCGGTCGCCGAACGCCGCCACTGAAAACAACGTCGCCGCCGGCGCCATGCCGCGAAATTGGCCAGCCACCGCAACGCCATTGGTTCCAAGGATCGAACCCGGCGCGTTCGACACCGTCGTGGATTCCGTGCCATCGCCCGCGATGATGCCTGCCACATGCGTGCCATGACCGTTGATATCTACCAGACTCAACGGCGAACTACCAACCACCCGGAGAGTTCCGCTGCCGGAAAAATCCGGATGCGTCGCGTCAATGCCCGAATCGTTCACCTCCACCATTACGCCCGCGCCGGTCAGTCCCAGATAATTCGTTCCTGCCTGCGAGTCCGCCGCCACGCTGTCGGCAGCGCGGCTCAAGTCATTCGCGTGAATGCGCGAATGGAACGGCTCGACGATTTGCACGCCGGGCAGCGTCGCCAGAGCTGTCCAGTTCGCCGGCGGCTGCACGCGCACCACCGGACCAAACGGCGATTTGTCCCGCGCAACAATCGTGCCGCCGAGCTTTTCAATCTGCGCCACCGTCGCCGGCGCGCCGTTGCTGAACAAGCCGAGCGTCAAATAGGTTCCCGCCGGCAATGGCGCCTGCTTCAATGCCAGCGTCAGCAGGGAGGGACCTGCCAGCCGATAGATTTCCTTCGGCGTGGAAGAGGCCACCCTTTGGCCAACCGTCACCGGCATTGACGCCGAAATTTTGTAATACGGCTCCCAAGGGACCACCGCCTGCGTCAGTGGATTGGCCGTCAAGCCGCCGGCAACAGCAGCGGAGGCGCGGACGAGATACGCGTTGTTCGGAATGTAGGAAATGATTTCCGCGCCCGCCCGCACCAGCAGCGCGCGAAACGTAGTAGCGTTGATCGGCCCGCGCGCCTGGACGATGTAAGCACCCGGATCGCCCTGCGCCTGCAACTGCGCCGGAATGGAAAAATTCAACGGGCTGCCCGTGTCAATCAATGCGTTCTCCAGCAAAATCGCGTGCCGGTCGTAGACCAGTTCGCCGATGGGCTTGGTGGTGTTGGCGAGGCGATAAGCGAACCGGTTCGTTTTCACCATGCCGGCCGGATTGGCATTCGTGGCGATCGCCGCGCCAGCGAGAAGATTCGGCGCCGTCGAACTGGAATGGACGGAATTGGAAATCGTGCGCGCGGATTTCTTCTCCGGGTTGCCCGTTTTGGGGGCCGGCCAAAAAAACCACGCGCCCGCCACGATGAGCAGGCACAACAATATCCAAAACCACGGGCGCAAACGCATAAGCAAGAACGTCAAATCATTATCTCATACAACGACATGCTGCCAACTGCTAACTTCCATTTTCCATCCTCATATCCATGATCAGTCCGGCGGCAAAATGTTGAAACTTTCAATGACCGCGCGCGGCGGCGTCACGGTGATCGCGCCGTTGGCATTGGTCCGCAACGTTTCGAGGCGCACCACCGCGCGCGTGGTGATTTCCGACACGACCTGGTAATTCGTGACCAGGCCGAACATCCCGGCAGGCGTCGCGCCCAGATAAATTCCATTGGGCGCGGGCTTGAGCGCCTGGCCGTAGCTGTAAATCACATAACGCGGCGAAACGGGTGCGCGCAGCAGCGACATCACCTGCTGCGGCAGCCATTCATACATCTCATCGTTGATTTGGCTGTTGGGATCGAGGCCGTTGAAAAACAATGATGGATTCGATAATTGGGGCACGGAAAGGATGTCGCCTTTGTGTTCAAACACGCCAACCAATCCGTCAGCGTTCGTAAAGATGGCGCGCGTGCCATTGATGTTCGTCACAATCTGCCACAACGGCGGGTTCAGAACCGAGGCATTGGGGCCGGCGGGATTGATAATGGCATAACTGGCGGCGTTGGTGGGATTAGGCACAACGACGCCGCTGAACAAGGCCGACCACGCCGCCAGCCCGGCCGTGGGATTGGACACGGGATCATAACGGTCGGCGGATTGGTTGACCGACAGCGTCCCGCGCGTCGCGTTGTCATTGACTGCCGTGGTGAACAGATCGAACAACAGCCGGTCCTGCGCCGGCCCGGCGTTGGGGGCATCAAAAGGATTGTAGTTGCCCGTCCAATCCCGCCAAGTGATCGGGCCAGTATTGTTTTGAACCCACGCCAGTATGTTTGTGGATTTGAGATAAACCGTCTGCCACGGCGTGCCGCGATGCACGCGGCCCAGCCAGCCGGCAGTCGGCAATTTGTAGCTCGGAAAATCCCAGTTGTCCGATGACTTTACCAATGGATCCTTGTAGGCAAGATTATACGGGTTCTGATCCACTTGATCGGTTCCGGCCAACAAGGTATTACCCCAAGGCGCGTAGCGCGTGTTCACCATATAGAGATTGTCGCCATCGGAAGCATCCGTCAGACTTGTCACCGTCCGATCATTCTTGATGGCACCAGCCCAGTTCAAATCATTGGCCAGATAATGAACCAGCGGATCGTTTGCCTGCCAACTGACATGCTGCACCACCGCGGCAGTGGGCGTGTAGGGCACTTGCATGGCATTGGTCATTTGCCCTTCAGTAACGGCCTCACTGTCACCGGAGCTGCCGGGATAAAGCGGGTTCATATTCTTCATACCACCAACACCGAAGAAAGCGCGGAAACCGTCTATTTCGTCTTGCTGCAACGGCGTTGGAATCCAGGAGCTGAGAGTGTATAACCCCAACGATACTTGAACTTGATTGGCAAGGCCGACTGGGACGCCCGAAGCTTGAACTTTCGTATCCCACAAATCATTTCCGCCTGTGCCTGTGTCATATTGGGCAAGAATTTCCGCAGTCAGATCGCGTGCGCTATTCGGCCCGCTCAATTCGACATAATCAATAATCCGGTTCGGGACGACATTTGTATCCACCATGACCACCCGCAGATCGTTGATGACCGTCAACCCCCAATGCGGTTGCGGATAGCCAATGACATTGGTCTCGTAGGTTTGGCCCAAATCGGGCGTCAAAAAAGGAGGGCTAGGCTGGTTGAAGCGATAAATCGAGTTCGATATGGCCATGACGGCCGTGTTCAGCGGGATTTGGAATGAGGGGCCGCTTTGGGATCCGGGTGTGAATCCCGGCCAAGTGGTGACCGCGTAGGAATTCGCAAGGTTCGTGCTCAAGTTGATGATGAAACCCTCATCGTTGGTCAGGACGATGTTTTTCAAATTATCATACACATAAATCATCACCCCGTTGGTGTAGGCATTGGTGTATGAATTCCAACACTCCACCCCCACTTGATTGGTGATGTTGAGGATGAACATCTGATAATATGAATAATTGAGGTATGACGTAGTTGGACTCGGTCGGGTGACCTCCACCTTGCGCGTAATTTGGAAGGCGGAGTCCATCGCCAATTCGTTGAAATTTGGAAAACCCTTCTTCGCGCCGACAATCCACGGCACGCCATAGACATTCAACGGCAGGTTGATGACTCCGCCACTTATATTCGTCACCGCCAAGTCGGAGACGTCAATCGGAAGAGTGAATTGCGGGTCACTCGAGATGACCTCGGACAAGGCTAACGTCACATTGGTATAGCCGGTGATGTAAATGTTGGTTCCGAAACCATTTTGGTCCCTCGAAAATAGCGGGCGGAAAACGGATGGATAGTCATACTTGCTGTTCAAGCCGAAATTATTCGTCGTCGCGTCGTAAATGTTCGCCGCTAGTTGCAGCACGCGTTGGACGGCGGGCGTATAGACAAACCGGTTGCTCACCAAAACGGGAATGTCCGTCACGCCAAAGGTATTGGCTACGTTGAACGTGGCAACGAAGTTCGGATTGTTCGTGACCAGGAGCGTGCCGGCATCGTTGGTGTAATAACTCACAGCCCATTGGGCGGTGTGGGCTTTCAGGAGCCGGTCGGCGGCGTTGGTGAAAAACGTCAGCGGCTGCCACGGGACGAAATTGGTCGCGCTGGCGGTGCCGTTGATGTTTAAAAACCCATTGAACCCCTGATCCAGATTGTCGTAGTTGAGGTTCATCTTGCCGGACTCCGGCGCGGTGTCCGTGCCCAGTTGCGAGAGCATCCGGTAAAACGTGTAGCGGTCGTAGGTGGAAACCCCGCTGCCGGCGTTAAGCAAACGACCGGTGAAGCCGCCGGAAGATTTCGCCGGGTCGAACAAATCCCCCGGCGTGAAGGAATGGTTTGTGTTGTCCGCGCCTGCCCACGGCAAAGACGGATTTGCGGAGAACAAATAGGCGTTGGTCCCGAAGGTTATTTGCAACGGCCCCATGCTGTAACCGTCAATGTTGTCCGAGATGAACGCTTTGTAGCCGGCGCCAAAAGGAGGCGCGCCGTATAAATCATTCACCGAAGCCAGTGTGTTGTAATTGCCGGCATAACGGTTGGTGAGCAGCACAAAGGCGTCTTCAAAACCACGACCGGCGT
The DNA here is from genome assembly GCA_003152145.1 of Limisphaerales bacterium. Next base: position 9,086 of record PLZL01000272.1, on the reverse strand, counting down.
TGCGAAAGTTGGGTCGTAGATAATTGTAAGCATCCGTGTTCGGATCCCATTGGTTTGTATTCAAGTCCGTGAGGAACGCGGCCAGGTTGATTTCCCACGTGCCGACGCCTTGATTGCGGAAATAGCCGTCGCTCAAAGGATCCAAAGCCCGGTTCAGTGCCTGGTTATGAATGGCGTTCAAATCGAGCGAGTTGCCGACGGGCAGGGCGATGAAGGCAAACCGCGCGATGAATTTGTTATTCGGCCCGTAGGGTTGATCGGGCCGCTCCAGCACGCCAATCCATTCCGGGTCGCCGACTTGAAAACTGGTGCCGAGCAGATTGTTGTTGTTGTCAAAATTGCCGACGACGCCGTTGGTGTCATAACGACCGTTGCGGTTCAAGTCGAGGTAGTAGCGGAAATCCAGCGGCGCGGCGGGATTCGTCGGATTGGGGATGAACACCGGCGGTCGCGGGCTGACGAACAGGTTTTCGAGGTTTTGCAGGCGATCATTCAGCGTGAATGCCTGGTTGTCGGATCGGTAATCATAATTGACGTTCGTCGGGTTGGCGACGCCGGTCTGAAAGCCGTTGTAGTTAATGTAATTTGTGGAGACGAGCAGGCCGAAGCTGTAGGGATTGGCGGTGGAGAGGATGTTGGCGGCGATTTGCGCCTCGGCGGCGGCCAGCCCGGCATCGGCGGCCAGCCGCGTGGTGGCCGTGTCGGTCTGCGTCGTGACCGAACCGCGCTCGCGGCCACTGATGGCCAGAAACGCCAGCGCCATCACCAGCGTCGCGGAAAGCAAAATAAGCGTGATGACCAGCGCGACGCCCCGCTGCCGTGAATGTAGGAGACGAGGTAACGAGTCTCCAACTTCCTTCGGCGAACCGGAAGAAATGAGACTCCTTACGTCGTCTCCTACTGAATTATGGAATTTCAATTTCATTGGTATGCGGCGGGATCAACATTGGCAATCGAAACGCGCTGGCGGAAAACATGGACCTGCCCGGCGGACCCGACGAGATAATTGGATTGGATGACCGGGTTCGGAAGGGACTCGGCGCGCTGCAGCGCGCGGTCCTCGAGCACGCCCATTTCAATTTCGACGGAGGCCGGCAGCGTGTTGCTGAACATGACAAACCCGATCTGGCCCAATGCCGGTGGCCCCGACGGAAAATAAAGGACGTTTTTGTTGGTGGCGTATTGCCCGCCGGAATAGATGATGTTGTTGGTCATCAATCCTCCGTTGACATCATAAGCGCGCACCGTCAGGCCCACCACGCCGTCCATCAAATGGCTGCCGCTGGTGATGTTGGTGAGAAAATTGCCAAAGTCCCTCGTAAAAACCAGCGTTGGATCAATGGCCGCTGCGGGATGGTTGGTGGCAAAACGATAGAGCGAATACAACGAGCCGGACGGCCCGTTGGTCACCGCATAACCGACGCCATACCAGGTCGGAACGCCGCTGGCGTTGCCGCGGCTCAAAATGAAAATGTTTTCCAGCACATTCATCCGCCGGCTGCCGCCGCCCACCATCGGCTGAATGAGCGGCGACGGCGGCGAAACATAACTCGTCACCGCGGCATAAAAATTCGCCGCACCGGGAATGAAGACGCCGTTCACAACAGTGTTGCTCCGGCCAAACGACGGCGCCATCGCCCGCAGATCNNCCATCAGCGCCAGCACGATGAGCGAAAGCAGCACGATCACCACCATCACCTCGATAAGGGTGAACGCCCGGCGAAGGTTGAAGGTTGAAGGTTGAAGATTGAAGGCTGAAACAACGCCCGCCCGCCGGTTCGTTTGGAGAACCTGCAACCTGCAACTTTCAAGTTGTAACTCGATGTTCACGGCGCGTTGGTATTGATGATGAAGGATTGCGACTGGTAAAAGTAAAGCACCTGGTTGGTGTCGCTGAGGTCATTGGTCGTGACGAGCTGCCCGGCCACCATCGTGCGAAAGGTCTGGCGTCCGAGGCCGAGGCCGCCGTTGGGCAGTTGCGGCCAAAGAAACGTCAGCCGCAGCTCGTGCAGGTTGCCGAGAAGTTGCCAAGTATAACCGCTGGGGTTGACGGCCGCGTTCGTGTCGGCGGCAAGTGGCGCGTTGAGGCACAGAATCCGATAACTGAAGGAATCCTCACGAACAATGCTGTCGTTGGCTTGGGGCGGCTTTTCCACCGCCGGGCCGCTCAATGAGCGGACATAGGCGACGATGTGGTTGCTGATATAACTGACGCCAAAGGTGCTGCTGAGGGGCGTGTATGTCACCGGGGCCGCGTATTCCGGCGCGCTCAACAATCCGATGATGCGGTAGCCGGAATTGATTGGAAATGAATACGGCGGGGTCCCGGCGGAACCACCAGTGTAAGTATAGCCATTTATGCCAGAATTCGCGAACTGGCCGTTGGCGGAATAAATCGTCCAATAATTCGTGATGGCATAGACGTAATTCGTCAAATCGTTCAGGTTGCGGGCGCCGCCGCGGATGGCCTCCAGCAAAACGGTCGCGTCCTGGTTGATGACGGTCTGTTCGCGGTTGTCGCGCTGCATGCGCAGGCCGATGGGCAGCACGCCGAGGATGGCCACCAGCGCGATGCCAATGATCGCCAGGCTGATGGCGATTTCGACCATCGTGAAGGCGCTGCACGTGACGCGTGACGCGTGGCGTGTGACAAGATTTCCCGTCCCGCGGTTTCCTGTCACCTGCCACCCGTCACCTGTCACTATGTTTGGAAATCTCATTGCACTTTCTGGAATCTCAAAGTGGCGCGGCCCGTCAGCGGGTCAATGTCAACCAGGTTGAAGGCGGAATTGGTGCTGTTGCCCGGCGGCGTTTCCGACACGGACGGCGGATTGAATTGGAACGCCTTGGTGGCGGGGTCCATCGCGGGCAGGACGCTGCCGCGCGCCAGCGGGATATATTCATTGCGGCTGGCGGGATTTTGGCCGTCGGTGGTCAGTTGGCCGAGGTAATTGAACGCGATGCAAGGCAGCACCGCCATTGCCAATGGCGCATTCGCTGTCGGAAACGGAAAGGCATTCGTGCCAAATGCATAAACCTGGAGACCGTCAACCACCATGGCAGGCAACGGACCGGGCGGGGTGAATTTCCACGAGGCGATGAACGAGTTGTCCGGCAGCGCCCGCCACGAATCGAGATAATGCCAGGCATGCCGCCCCGGCTGGTCTCCCACCGCACCCAGGGCGACGAATGTATAGCCAATCAATTGCTTGTCGCATAAATTCGTGGTGGCTGGCATGGCAAGTTGCGCGCCGGTCAATCCATTCCAAAAATTCGCCGGCAGGAAAACCATGAAGACCGTCGTGTGGTTGGCGATGGCCAGTTGCCGCGCGCGGCCAACCCCGTCCAGCAACTGGCGCGACGCGCTGGTGGCGGCGTTGGATTTGCCGAGGTTCTTGAGCGCCGGCACGGTCAGCGCCGCCAGGATGCCGAGGATCGAAATCACCACCAGCATCTCAACCAGCGTAAAAGCGCGGCGAAATTGACGATTGACGATTGACGATTGACGATTGAAGGCAGCGGACTCCGCCGATTTTCCCCAAATCGTAAATCGTAAATCGTAAATCGTAAATGGACGTTTCACTTCCAGCTCAAGATATTGTCCCTGTTGGCACCCTGGTTGGCATTGGATCCGGAATTGTCAATTTTCCCGTCCGGCCCGGCGGACCACACCATGACCTTGCCGCGGTAAGCCCAATTGTCAGGACCCGCGACGCCCGGATCTTGAATCAATCCGTTGAGGCTGCTGGCAGAAACGGCATTCTTCCCGTAAAATGCGTCCACGCACATTTCGTTGTAATTCAAATCCATCGTGATGACATAGGGATTGCCCCACGGATCGCGATAGACCAGATCCGTGCCGACGCCCGGCAACGGGGTGCCTGACTGCGACGAATCCCATCCCGACATCTTGGCGTTCAGGAAAATGTGTTGTTGCGGATTTTTCTGATAGTTGGTGTTGATGGTCGGCATGGAAGTGCCCGGATAATTGGTCAAGTCCATCAGAATGGCGATGACTTCGGAATTATTCGTCTGGTAATTCGCCGGAACCGGATTGGGCCACGTGCCGTTGGGAGTCTGGTAAATGCCGCCGTAGGTGAAATCTCCAGTGCCGGCTGCGGCTTGGGCCGCGGCTGAAACCGGAAAGCGGCCATAAGCCGAATCGTAACCTTGAATGGCCGTGGCAAGGTCGGTGGCTTCCAGCTTGGCTTTCGTCTTCTTAGCGGAAGTCGTGGCGTGCGACAAGACCGGCAGCAGCAGCGCCGCGAGAATGGCGATGATGGCGATGACGACCAGCAGTTCGACGAGCGTGAAGCCCGCGCGATTCCGGCGTGAATGAGGAAGGTTTGTTTTCATGATTTTCGGGGAATTATAATTCCAGCGTGGGGAATGAAAGTCCGGCGGCGGCGGCGGGCGGCGCACTTCGATGCGCGGCTGCCACACGCAGTCCTGCCAGTCCACGGCGATGAAGCGGCGGCGCGGGCTGTTTCCGGATTTTGTGTCGGCGCGCATGACAGTTCAGAGCAGCGGACTGTTGATCCGCACCTGTTTGTTCCAGTTGCAGATGAGATTGGTTTTTCCTTGAATTACCAGTTGAACCCATAATGCATACGAACCGGGATTGTTGGTGGGGTTGGACGAATTGTAACGCCAGGGATTCAAGTCGGGCGCCCCCAGCGGCTGATAAGTCGAGTCCGGCCCGCCGACCGAAGCGACGAGGATTGTGAATCCAAAACTAGGAACAGCGTTCGTGACGGTTCCCGTTTGGTTTGGCCTCAACTCGTGGATGAAATTTCTGGCCGCCGGCGAATCCCCGCCCGAACCGGGTTTGCTGCAATTCACAAATCCCCCCACGCCAGGAAAGGCAGTCGTCACGTCGCTCACTTTGATTGAAGAGCTGCCATCCAGGGTTGTGTAAATTGCGCCGTTGTTGGTCGTGCCCTCGAGTTCGTAATAAAGTTGATTGACCAGCGCATTCGGATTGTCCGGCGGATAAAATCCGTAGGCGTCGTGGTAGCTGTCAATCGCCGCCTGCAACTGCCCCAGTTCCGCCTGGGTGTGGCTGATAACCTGGCGTCTTTTAATCGTGTCCAAAACCGGGACTGTGAAGGCGGCCAGCACGGCGATGATGGTGATGACCACGAGCAGTTCGACGAGCGTGAAAGCCGGCGAGTGACGGGTGACACGTGACGGGTGACAAGGATACGCGCCGCGTGCCGCACAGTCCCGCTTGTCACTCGTCACCTGCCACTTGTCACTTTTTGTTTTCACCTGCCACTTGTCATTTTTTATCGTTTTCATTTTTCGCCCAATTCGTCTTCCATCCGTTCGCTCAACCATTGTTTGATCATGCTCTGGTAATTCAGATACCGCGACCGCGCGAGCCGCTTGATGCGCGCCAGCATCCGCGGGTCAATCCGCAGCGTGATGGTCACGGATTCGGACGCCTCGGCGCTGCCCGCCGTGGCCGCTTCCATCAGCCGCAAGTCCGGCCGGTTCTCCGACCAGAAACCGGCCTCGGCTTCTTCGCTGTCGAAAATCGGCACGTCTTCCCAACTGGCAAATGCGCGCATAAAAATCTGACGCGTGACCGGTCACCTACGCCGGGCAACTGCGTCACCCGTCACTTGTCACCTGCACTCAAAGTCTGATCCATTTTCCGCTGGTAAAAGAACCGTTCCTCCGGCTCAAATGGCCGGCCGTGCAAGACCCGGACGAGCTTTCCATTTGTCCGATACACGCTGAGAATTCCAATGCCACCCGCCGACATTCCCAAGTTGAAAAAGCGCGCCTGGACGCCAAACCGTGGCGAGTCAGGCAGCAGCCGGACGGCAAACGGATCTTCAAAGGACTCTTCAATTTCCCGCTGGGTCAAAGAACTATCCAAATCGAAGGGCTGATTGTTCCAATCAAACTCCATAACGAGCTAATTGTAAATAGAACGCCCATGCAATGTCTTTACATTGTATTTACGCATGGACATGGTTGTTTGTCAACAACTTTTTATATTTTTTCCGGATGAAACTCCCGGATTGCCGTTCTCTACTCCTCTTTTCCACCTCCGGCACCACCTTCACCTCCACCTTCGCTCATTTGGGAAATCATGGAAATCAACGGCAGGAACATGGCAATCACGATGCTGCCGACAACGAGAGCCAGAAAGATGATCATGATCGGCTCAAGGAGGGAGGTCATGGCCGAAACTGCGTTGTCCACTTCCTCGTCGTAGGTGTCGGCGATTTTCAGGAGCATTTCGGGCAGGGCGCCGGTTTGTTCGCCGACGTCCACCATGCTGACCACCATGGGCGGGAAAACGCGGGAGGCTTCGAGCGGCGCGGTGATGG
>PLZL01000272.1:0-2726 GCA_003152145.1 Limisphaerales bacterium | reverse complement strand
ACCACAACCGCCGCAACGGAGCCCAACACGGGCAGGAAGTGCAGTCGGACGGTATCACTGATATACAGCACTAACAACGTGAATTTCGGCATCTTAACCCCCATGTTTGCGAAAACATCCTTGAACCTGGGAATCACAAAAAGCAGCAACAAAGCCAGGATGCCCATGGCGACAAACAACACGGNNCCCGCCTTGACCATGTTGACGAACAAACGGTTGAACACTTTGGGATGCTGGGCGAGCGCCTCGGAAAAGGTGCTGCCGCCTTCAATGGCCAGGGCCAGTTCACCGAGAATGCGTTTGAGCGTGGTGCTGCGTTCCTGTTTTTCCAGCACGCGCAAACCGCGCAACAGCGGCAGGCCCGCGTCCACGAGCGTCGCCAGTTGCCGCGTGAACGTCGTCAGCACCTTCGGCTTGACGCCGCCGGTGAGGCCGGGGATTTTGATTTCGAGGCTGAGCGCGCCGCCCTTCTTTTTGCCGGCGGTCCGGGCAGCCGGCCTGGCTCTTTTGCCGGCGGATTTTTCATGAATTCGCTCGGCCTCGATAATCTTTGTGGGGAACAAGCCCATTTCCTTCACACGGCCGATGGCCTCGTTCTGGCTGCCGACTTCGATGGAGCCTTTGGTTTCCTTGCCGTGGGAGTCCAGGGCTATGTAATCGTATTTGGGCATAACTAATCAGGTGTATTTGACGACTTCTTCGATGGTTGTATCACCTTCAAAAATGCCACGCAAGCCGTCTTCGCGCAAGGTCACCATGCCCAGTTCGACGGCCTTTTGCCGCAACACCACCGTCGGGGCGCGTTCGTTGATGAGCCCGCGGATCGCATCGCTGATGATGAGCAATTCAAAAATGCCCTTGCGTCCCTTGTAGCCGGTGTCGTTGCAGGCCGAGCAGCCGCGGCCATAATGGAAAACCTTGTCGCCCAGATCGTGCGGCGAAAGATTCAGCATCTCCAACTGTTTCTCGGTCGGCTCGAACGGCGTGCGGCAGTTTTTGCAGGTCGTGCGGACCAGGCGTTGTCCCAGCACGGCCATGAGCGTCGAGGAAATCAGGAACGGTTCCACGCCCATGTCCACCAGGCGCGTCACCGCGCCGGGCGCATCGTTCGTGTGCAGCGTGCTCAACACCAGGTGGCCGGTCAGCGACGCCTGGATCGAAATTTGCGCCGTTTCCAAGTCGCGCATTTCACCCACCATGATGATGTCCGGGTCCTGGCGCAGGAACGACCGCAGCGCCTTGCCGAAGGTCATCCCCACCGCGTCGTTGATGGCCACCTGCATGATGCCTTCAATGTCGTATTCGACCGGGTCCTCGGCGGTGAGCAGCTTGGAATCAATCGCGTTGACGCGGCGCAAACAGGAATACAGCGTCGTCGTCTTGCCGCAACCGGTCGGGCCGGTCACGACGAAAATGCCGTTCGGTCGCAGGATCACCTCGGTGACGTAATCGTAGACGTATTTGGGGAAGCCGAGCGACTCGATTTCCAGATTGACCGCCGCGCGGTCCAGCACGCGCAACACGACGGACTCGCCGAATTGCGTCGGCAGCGTGGACATGCGCAGGTCCACCTGGCGGTTGTTCAGGTTCAGGGTGATGCGTCCGTCCTGCGGCAGGCGGCGTTCCGAGATGTCCAAGTTCGCCATGACTTTCAGGCGCGAAATCACCGGCAGCGCGAGATGTTTCGGCGGCGGCGCCATCTCGTAAAGCGCGCCATCCACGCGGTAGCGGATGCGGAAATCCGTTTCAAACGGTTCGAAGTGGATGTCGCTCGCCCGGTCTTGAATGGCCTGTTGCAGGACGAGGCTGACGAACTTCACGATGGGCGCCTCGTTGGCCAGGTTCTCAAGTTGTTTTGCGTCTTCGGCGGCTTCGTCCACTTCGCGGGCGATGTCCGCGTCCGAGCCGAGTTCCTTGAGAATTTCCGAAAAATCCCCGCTGGCTTCGTCCTGGCCGTAAAGCCGGTCAATCGTCTTTTTGATTTCGTCGGGGTCGGCCACGATGATTTGCACGTCGCGTTTGATGGCAAAATGAATTTCGTCCGCGCGCGTCGCGTCGAGCGGGTCGGCCAGCGCCACCTGCACCGTGCCGTTGTTCACCGCGACGGGCAGGCAATGATACATCTGCGCGACCCTGGCCGGGACTGTCTGCAACAGTTCCGGCGGATATTCGCGGTCCTTCAATGACACCACGTCGGCGCCGATGTGGCCGGCGATCACGTGCAGGATGTCGTCGAGCTTCATGATGCCGAAGTCCTGCAACAACTGGATCACGGGTGCGCCGCTGCGCTTGAGTTCGGCGACGACCTCTTCGTATTGGAGGTCGTCAATCAACCCCTGCTCCCGGATGAGCGCCAGCAGCGGATTTGAAGTGTCTTCAGCCATGTTAAAAAATCATCATGCTTTTGCCGGCGCGCCCTGGGGGACCTGCCCCTGCGCCATTTCCAGTTCCTGCAACTTAGCCTGCATGGTCGTCGCGTCCTGCGCCTTGGTGATCACTTCCTCGCGCGAAATCATGCCCTGCTGGTATTTTTCCAGCAGGGACGAGTCGAGCGTCACCATGCCCCATTTCGCGCCGGTCTGGATGTCGGACTGGATGCGGAACGTCTTGTTGTCGCGGATCAGCGCGCCGATGGACGGCGTGTTGACCATGATTTCAAAAACGGCCGTGCGCCCCGGTTTGTCAATGCGCGGAATCAGCAGTTGCGAAATCACCGCCTGCATCAC
>PLZL01000380.1 GCA_003152145.1 Limisphaerales bacterium | reverse complement strand
GTGGACGGAAGTGCCCTACGCCGGCGTGATATCGCGCAAGGACGTGATGCAATTGTTCGGCGACAATTATGGCGACACCGTCCGCGTCGTCCAAATCGGCGGCCATGCGGCGAAGCTCGACGGTTATTCGATGGAGCTTTGCGGCGGCACGCACACGCGCGCGACGGGCGAGATCGGCTTGTTCCGCATCGTTGGCGAAAGCGCGATTGCAGCGGGTGTTCGCAGAATTGAAGCCGTTGCCGGACTCGAAGCTTATCGCAAAGCCAGCGACGAAGTGCATTTGATCAAAACACTTGCGGGCAAGGTGAATTCGCCGGTTCACGAGTTGGACAAAAAAATTGAAGCCTTGCTCGCGCATCAGAAGGAACTGGAAAAGTCTTTGCGGACGGCCACCATGCGCGAAGCCTCGAACGCCGCCAGCCTCTTGCTGGAGGAGGTCAAGATCATCAATGGCATCCCGGTCATCATCCACAACCTCGGCGCTGCCGGCGGCGATTTCCTTCAGGCGATTGCCGATTCGTTGAAGGGCCGATTCAAGGGCGTGATTATTCTCGGCGGTGTTGCTGACGGCGCGGTCGCGCTGCTCGCGGCGGTCTCGCCCGATTTCGTGAAGAATGTGCAGGCCGGGAAAATCATCCAGCAGATTGCACCCATCGTCGGCGGCAAAGGCGGCGGCAAGCCGGACAACGCGCGGGGCGGCGGCAAGGACGCGGGCAAACTGGACGAGGCGCTGGCGAAGGCGAAAGCGTTGCTCGGCTGATGAAAATTTCCGCTGCCGCGAGCGCGACGCCGGTGCCGGCTTCGGAGCAGGACCGGCTGGGGTCCATCGCGCTGGATCAATGGCGCGGCTTGGCGCTGGTGCTCGTCTTGATTTCCCATGGATTCTTTTTTACGAACCGGGTCAACGGCATCGGACGCGTTGGCGTCAACCTGTTCTTCTTCATTTCCGGCATTCTGGTTTTTCGTTCGCTGTCGCGGACGCGGGCGGCAACGGCATGGGAACGGTCGAGGTCGTTTTGGTGGCGGCGGCTCCGGCGTTTGTATCCGGCCATAATCACTTACGCGCTGGCGATGCTGGCGGGTGTGTGGTTTTTGCAGCACAGGCCCAACCTGCCGCCGGGCTCCGATCTTCGCACCTATCTCCGGGCGCTGCCGGTGGCCTTGATTTACGGCACGAATTATTACACCGATAAATCGCCGATGTCGCTTGGCCATCTGTGGAGTCTCGCGTGCGAGATGCAATTCTATCTGCTCGCGCCGCTGATTTACCTCGCGGGTGGCGCGACGGAACGGCAGCGGCTGGCAGTTTTTGGAACATTGCTGGCGGTTTTGGTCGGATTGGGCGTGGCGCAGCCGTTCGTCGGTCTGGGGAAATATCATTTTGAATTTGCCGTCTGGCCGATGATGTTCGGCTTTTGCTGCGAATACAAACGGGCGTGGTTTCTGCGGATTTCAAACCGGCTCGTGACGTGGATTCTCTGGTTCAGCGTGGTGATTTGCGGCACGAGCCTGTGCATCATGTTTTTTGGAATGGAGATGAAGCCGCTGGTCGTGGCGACGGGTGCACTGCTGCTGGCGCCATGCCTGGCGGCGTATTTGTTTGGCCGTCCGCTGCCGGGAATGTCCGGACGCTGGATGAAATGGATGGGTGAACGAACCTATTCGATTTATTTGTGGCAGCAGCCGTTCACCATTTGCAATTACCTGCCGAACGTGTTGCAACCGGCTGGCGCGCTGGTCTCGGTCGCGGTCGGCGGCGTGTGGTTTCACTTTTTCGAGCGGCCGTTCTTGAGCGCGGGCCGGCGCAAATGAAAGGCGCGTCATGCCGCGTGGAAATTTCCATTGGCTGAAATGGCTCGCGCCGGGGGTGGCGGTTCTGTTTGCGGCATTGGTTTTGGCGTTTTGGTTCGCGCGCAGCCGCTACGAAAACCGGCTGACGCGACAAATCTGGCCGCTCAACGCCCCGGATATTTCCGTTGTTTCATATACTCCAGCGAATTTCAATTCCACCGTTCTTTTGCTCGGCGATTCGCGGATGGCGCAATGGGGTCTGCCGCAATGGTCCGACTGGCGCGTGGTGAACGCGGGCGCGGGCGGACTGACGACGGGGCAACTCCGCCTGTGCGCGCCGAAGGTGCTGGACAAATTCCATCCCGACGCGGTTGTGTTGGAGGCGGGCATCAACGATTTGAAATTTCTCGGCTTGCGGCCGGAAATGGCCTCGCAAATTATTTCACTCGCGGCGAGCAATCTCACCACCGTTGTTCACGAATGCGCCTCGCGTCACTGCCAGATCATCGTGCTGGAAACTTGGCCGGCGACGCAGCCGGACCTCGCGCGGCGGTTGGTTTGGAGCGCGGCCATTCCCGCCTCGGTGGATTCATTGAACGCGCAACTCCATTCGCTGAACGCGCCGGAGCGGGGGATTCGCGTCGTTGACTTGTTCAAGGAAGCCGGGTTGAAGCCCGAAGACGGACTGTATCGTGACACGCTGCATTTCAAACCGGAGGTTTATCAACGCTTGACGTCTGCGCTTGAAAGGGAACTGGAAGCAGCCCGGCGCGGTGTCTCCACCGCGAAATAGAAAGGCTGTAAGCTTTTTGCAGCCGATGCGTCCGCCAGTGTGAAAGACACAGAAATTACATTATGAAAAAGCTGATTTGGACAATCATTGTTGCGTTTGGTCTGGCTTCGTTGCCATTTGGCGGAACCGCCCTGGCCGGGCAAGGGTCAGGGCGGGCACGGTCACAAGGCCGTCGCGCACGCGGGCAAGGCGGGCAAGCAGCACGGCAAAAGGCTTCACGGGAAACACGCGGGCAAGCACTACAAAAATAAATAGTGCACATTGTCACAGCAAAAATCCCCGCGCCGTAGCGACGCGTGGATTTTGTTTTTTTGAAATGTCGTGCCGGTTCAACGGCCAGGTGGCAAAACGCCACCGCCCATTTGTTTCATCATCATGGCCTGCATCATCGCCGGCATGCTGTCGTATTTTGTGTAACCTGACGGTGGCTCGAACAGGCTGGCGCCGGGCGTGGTGATGGTGATGTCCTTGAAGAGCATGATCATTTCATGGCCTTGGTCGGTGGTCTGGATTTTGACCGGGAAATTTTTCAGGTCCGTCGCGTTCCAGACGGTGGATTCGTGCGGCGTTCCGTCCTTGTCGGTGACAATCACCTTGTTCTTCACGCAGGGATGGCCGTCCACGGTCTCCTTGCCCAGTTCGGTGGTTTCCACCTTGAAATCGCCTGGCGCCGTGGTCGTTTCCGCATCGGACAGGACATTTTCAACGTAGGATTGCATTCCCGGATAGACCATGTAGGCGACCTTTTTATCGGGCCGTCCGATCATCACGATGCGGTCCATGCCCATCGCCTTCATCTGGGCGGCGGCATCGGGCGGCATCTGGCCGCCCTTGGTCTGCGTCATGTCCATTTCAAAACGGGACTTGCCGGAGTCGAACGTAATTTTGCCGGGCATGGTCATCGTGCCGCCCCGCGCGTCCGTCATCTGCGTCTCCAGCGTGGCGGAAAAGGACTGGTTCTCACCGAACAGCTTGTCCATCGCGCCGCTGAAATGCGGTCCGCGTGGCGGTCCCGGCTGGGCAAAAGCGGCTAGGTTGAGGCACAGCATTCCGGGCAAAAGGGCGCGCAGTAGATTTTTCATAATGTTGAAATAAGTTATTGTTCTGTTCGCAGCACAAATAACATACAGCGCGACGGATGCTAGAAAAATCTTTCCGTCGCGCGCCTTGCAGAGAAAACCGGTTTATGGCTCAACCCAGCCGCTTTTTCAATCCGTCAAGCTGTTCGGTCAACGCCTTCGGCAGGTGGCTCCCGAACTTCGCGTAGTTCGCTGCCACGTCCATGACCTCGTTTTGCCAGCCGGCCGCTTCCACCGTCAAAAGCAGCTTCACGTTCTCCGTCGGCAGGTTCAAGCTGCCCAAGTCCAGCGCGTCCAGCGTGGGCAGATTGCCAATCGCCGTCTTCTGCGCCTTGCCCGTGCCCTCCACGCGCTCGCAAATCCATTTCAGCACGCGGCTGTTGTCGCCGTAGCCGGGCCAGAGCCAGCGGTTGCCGCCGTCCTTGCGGAACCAGTTCACAAAATAAATCTTCGGCAGCTTCGCGCTGTCGGTGCGTTGCGCGAACGACAGCCAGTGCGCGAAGTAATCGCCCATGTTGTAGCCGCAGAACGGCAGCATGGCGAAGGGATCGCGCCGCATCACACCGGCGGCGCCCAGCGCGGCGGCGGTCGTTTCCGAACCACAGGCCGAGCCCATGAATACGCCGTGTTCCCAGTCGAACGCCTCATTCACCAGCGGAATCGTGTGGGGCCGCCGTCCGCCGAACAAAACCGCCGAGAGCGGCACGCCTTCGGGATTTTGCCAGTCAGGATCAATCACCGGGCATTGCGCCGCCGGCGCGGTGAAACGCGAATTCGGGTGCGCGCCTTTCCTGCCGCTGGCCGGCGTCCATTCGTTGCCTTCCCAGTCTATGCCCTTTTCCGGCGCGGGCACGCCCATGTCCTCCCACCACACGTCCTTGTCCGGCGTGAGCACCACGTTCGTGAAAATCGTGTTCTTCGCGCAGGCCGTGAGCGCGTGCGGATTGCTCCGGGCCGATGTGCCGGGCGCGACGCCGAAGAAACCGGTTTCCGGATTCATCGCCCAAAGCCGTCCGTCCTTGCCGATGCGAATCCACGCGATATCGTCGCCGAGCGTCGTCACCTTCCAGCCGGGCAGCGTCGGCTGCATCATCGCGAGGTTTGTCTTGCCGCAGGCGCTCGGGAAGGCGGCGGCGATGTAATATTTTTTCTTCTGCGGCGACGTGAGGCACAGGATGAGCATATGTTCCGCCAACCAGCCTTCCTTCTTCGCCACCGTCGAGGCGATGCGCAGCGCCAGACATTTCTTGCCGAGCAGCGCGTTGCCGCCGTAACCCGAACCGTAGGACCAGATGGACGGCTCGTCGGGAAAATGGACGATGTATTTATTTTTCGGATCACCTTCGCATGGCCACGGAACGTCCTTCTGTCCCGGCTGCAGCGGCGCGCCGACCGAATGCAGGCATGGAATGAAATTTCCGTTCGCGCCGAGCTTGTCCATGACCTTTTGTCCCATGCGCGTCATGATGCGCATGTTGACCACGACGTAAGGCGAATCCGAAAGCTCGATGCCAATCTTGCAAATGGGTGAATCCAGCGGCCCCATCGCAAACGGAATCACAAACATCGTGCGGCCTTTCATGCTGCCCTTGAACAAACCAAGGAGCTTCTGCTTCATCTCGGCCGGGTCGGCCCAATGGTTCGTCGGCCCGACTTCATCCTTGGTCTTGGCGCAGATGAACGTCCGGTCCTCCACGCGCGCCACGTCGCTCGGATGCGACCGCGCCAGATACGAGCCGGGGCGCTTCTGCGCGTTGAGCTTGATGAATGTGCCGCTCTTGACCATCAAATCGCACAGCATCTGGTTTTCGGCGTCCGAGCCGTCGCACCAGAAGATTTTCTCCGGCTGGCAGAGCGCCGCGATTTCGTTGACCCAGGAAATGAGTTTTTGATTGGCTGTGTTCGGTTTGTCCATGTGTTTGTCCTGTCTCGTGTGTAAAACACTCCAAATACTTCCCGCTATAATGCCGGAAACGAGGCGGCTTGAACAGTCCAAATTGAGTTTTTTTCTGGTGCTCCGGGAGAAAAATGAAAAAAGCCGGACTCAAATCCGGCCTGCGTTGTCATTTCCTGCCCCCAATTCTCAATTTCCGGTTTGCACCTATCCTCATATTAGGCGGCGACCCGGTTAGATGTCGGCCCTCAGCTTACCCTGACTATATCGACCGAGATCTCCACCGCCGGAATCGTTCCTCTGTTCTCAAGCCAGTGTGTGGTGTTCCTATCCTCGGGCCAGCCCACTCCCGGCCCATACTCCTTAGCCACTCCATTTCGATGGTCAGTGATCGTTCCTTGCAGTATGTAGACCATGCCCGGCCTGTCTTTATGGTCGTGAATCGGGCCGAAGATGCTTCCAGGTTCGATAGTCACCATTCGCATTCGAAGTTGGCGCCCTGCCATGCCTTCGATTTCAGGGCCGAGGTCGAGCGCTGCTAGTAGCTTCACCGTAATACCCTTCGTCTCAGCTGCCGCCTGCTCGTTTCTCATCGTGGTCTCCTATCTGTTCGTTCTGGCCGCCTAAGGCTGGCGGCTCAGCGGTGAGCGCCAGCGAGTCTGGTGCAGCCGCGGGTTCGGCACCTGACTCACTTGACCAGCCTCTCGCGCCGGGCGCGCATGATGAAGACGATACCGATCGCGATGAACGCCAGGCCGATCGGCAGGAAAGCGTGCTGGCTACCGCTTCCGATTGCGACGAACACAACGCCGACGACGATGAAGGAGCTGCCGCCGGCGGTCAACTTGTTCATACGTTGCTCCAAGAGATGGCGTCTAACGGTTGGCGGCTCAGCGGCGAGCGC
>PLZL01000012.1 GCA_003152145.1 Limisphaerales bacterium | reverse complement strand
TCCGGGCCTCTGCCGCCGCATCGCCAGCCAATGATGTCCGCAAGGCTTCCTGCGCGGGTGCCAGGCTCATGGTGGCCAACCCCATCACCGGAATCAACCACCCGCGACACGCCACGCCGCGCCGCAAACCCAGCGGGCCTCGCGAGAAGAAGGAGAATAAATCCTTGTTCGCGCCAAGTCGCTCAGGCTTGGAGGATACTGACATGATAATTCAAGTGTTGATCCGGACTACGACCCGTCTTTGCGTGTCTTCACGAATTCTTTGCTGGCCGGCAGCCGCCCGCCGTTCCACTGTCCTATTTCTGTTCGGACCTTTGGTGCTGACCAGAAGCCTTGCCGGTCCTGCTTTTTGATTCCGGGGGGCTTCGAATGGCCTTGAGCCTCCTTCATGACGGGTGTTGCCTGACAACGGACACAAGCCGTTGACTTGCAGGGGACACGCAGAGGCATTCGGATCCGGATGGTCTGGCAGGTTGCTGCACTTCATGTTCAGCTTCCGCCATTGCCCCGGACTGGCACCGAATCGTCGCTTAAAGCAGGTATTGAAAAGGCCCAACTGGTTGAATCCACAGTCTTCAGCCACCCGGATGATCTTGGCGTCAGGGTCCCTCAACAAAGTGACCGATCTTAACAAACGCATTTCCATTCTCAGGGCGGCTACGGATATTCCGAAGTAATGATGAAACAGGCGGTTGAGGTGGCGCCGACTGCAGCCGAACTTGTTCGCCAGTTCGCCAACCGAAAAACTCAGCATTTCGGCTGAAGTCAATTTCTCGAATACCTGGACCATGTGCTCCTCGGGCCGGACAAACCCGACCCGTTGCGATTTTGCCCTGCTGAATTCGACCGACAGGATGGCTGCCGCCACCCGCAACACGTGACTGCGATGGTCGAGGTTGACCTGGGCGGGTATCTCCGCAAGCCGCCGGTGACATTCCTGTGCCACCGCACTGGCAGCCGGATACAGTTTTGCGGTTTTAAAACCATCGAAGATATCTTGCAGCAGGCAAATCTCACTGCTCTCAAATATGGGAAACAGGTGTTCCAACTGGAGGGAAATGCACCAAAAATCCATCTCGCCCGGGCCGGCGACACAAAGTTTGCCTCCCAAAGTGGCGTTCAGAACGAGAACGTCTCCCGGCCCAAGTCTCTGGGCAACCGCTCCAGCGACCCATTTTCCGACGCCCGCCTTCGGAAATATGAAGGAAAGGTGCCCGCCTTTATGTGTCCATTCTTGAGGCGTTTTGAGTTGAACGCACTCCAAATTGAGAAAGTCTTGTTTAAGCATTTAACATCTCCATTTTGCATCAACTGATTGTCAATTTTTATTGTCAGGACCGCCACCAACCGCTTTTTATTCGCTCAAATTCCACAGCTCCCAAGCCTCCGGGAGACGCTTCCTCCTATTTTGCGTTTTGACTGGTTCTACAAAATATTCATCTTGCACATTGCCATCATAACGCATGTAAATTGCCTGTCTGTCGCACAACCATGCTAAATATTTCTAGTCTAAACCACGATAAACGTAGTTTTTCTGTGTTGATAAATAGCAATTTCCACTATGGACAGATTGCTGCTTTGTATGTATAAATCAGAGCCTTGGGTTTGTATGGGACAGGAAACCAACAATGAAACAAAAGTCATTTCTTGCAAAACCAGAAAAAAAGAAACGGATTTTGATAGTTGAGGATCATCCGTTGGTGCGGTTTGGGCTGGCGACCGTGTTGAACAGGCACGGCGGGTATATGGTTTGCGGCGAGGCGGTGGATCACCATGAAGCGCTGGCAAAAATTCGGGAATTAAAACCGGATCTGGTGACTGTGGATTTGACTCTCAATAACTCCCACGGTCTGGAACTGATAAAAGATATTCATGTCCAATTTCCGGCTTTGCTCGTTTTGGTCGTATCCGTGCATGATGAATTCCTGAATGCCCGGAGGGTCATCAGCTCAGGGGCGCATGGCTACATGTCCAAACTGGAACCGCTTACTCAAGTGACCACTGCCATTGAGCGCATTTTTGCCGGAGAGGTTTATGTCAGCCACCAGGTCACGTCCCACATGGCGCTTCAATTGGCAGGACACAAGCGTAATCAGCAAGTTCCGGACATTCACAATCTTACCGACCGCGAGTTGCAGATCTTTGAACTGACGGGTGATGGGTTAAGCATCCGGCAGATTGCGGCTCATCTGAAACTTGGATTATCCACGATTGAGACTTATCGCACCCGCATCAAGGAAAAACTTTGTTTGGATGAGCATTCAGAACTGTTGCAATCCGCCATTCGTTGGAATCGCAGCGGCAGTTTAAAGGGAAAGCCGGAAGAAGAAAACCATCAAAGCCCGAAACCTTGAGGCCGCGAATCTTGCATAATGGAAGCGTCGCTAAAAATTCAAAATGCGCGGAAAAAGCGCCGGATTTACCTGGTGGAAGACCATCCTGTCACCCGGCAGGGCTTTGCCGTGTTGCTAAATCGGGAAGCAGGCCTGATGGTGTGTGGCGAGGCGGAAACGGCGGCCAAGGCCTTGTTGGAAATCGAATCGTCAAAGCCTGATCTGGTGATCGTTGACATTGCGCTGCCGGGGAGGGACGGAATTGAATTAATCAAGGATATTGCCACCGTCCATCCCCTGCTGCCAACGCTTGTGCTTTCAACCCTGGATGAATCGGTTTACGCCAAACGCGCCCTCAAAGCCGGTGCCAAAGGCTATGCCATGAAACACGAACCGGTCGAACAACTTTTGATGGCTGTTCGCCAAGTTTTGGCCGGTGAAGTTTATTTGAGTGAAGCGATGCGCAAAGACCTCCTGCTGAACAGCCTGCACGTTTCATCCAAGAACACAACCTCGGGTGTTGACGCATTGAGCGACCGTGAAACGGAGGTGTTCCGGTTGATCGGAGAAGGCCTGGGCACGCGACATATTGCCAAAATGCTGGGTTTGAGCATCAGCACGATAGAATCCCACCGCACGCATATCAAGGAAAAGCTCGGCGTGAAACGTGCGCCCGATTTAGTGCGGCAGGCTGTGGAATGGCTTCACAACCAAAATTTCAAAGATTAATCTTTGTTTCTTCTCCCTTTGCGGTGGTCATCATAACCGGAAATGACCCAAGCCTTCATCGTTGATCCTGCCTGGCTGTGGCGGGCAGGTTCAAACTGACCACACCACCCCCATGACTGCCACGATGGATCGCCAGCGTGCCGCCAATCATCAAGGCGCGCATTCTGATGTTATGCAAACCTGCGCCGATTGTATTTTCAAGGTTGCCTGAAAATCCCACGCCATCGTTCTTGATGGTGAGGATGATGTTGCCAGCCTCCTCCTTCAGAATGATTGAGATGTTTCGGGCTTTTCCGTGTTTGATGGCATTTTGCACGGCTTCCTGGGTGATGCGGTAGAGATGGTTGACCACATGTTGATCGGAAATCACCGTGGCCAGGGAGAACTGACAGTGGCATTGTGTGCGGCTCGTAGTTTCGACTTCTTTGGCCAGTTTCTCCAATGCGTAAACCAATCCATTTGTCGCCAGTTTGACGGGGTTCAAACCTTTGGCCAGGTCGCGGGCTTGTTGAATCGTTTCGTTGAGCAATTGCTCAACAAGCTTTGCCTCTCTGGCCGCCGACGGCAGATTTTCATCTTTTAACATTTTCTCCAACAAAGCACTGCGATATTTGGCGCCGACCAAAACCTGGCAAAGACCGTCATGCAAATCCCGCCCGATGCGTTCCTGTTCCATCTCGATGCGCCGCAAAACCTCGCGTTCCAGCCGCTCCCGTTCGGCCTGTAGCTCCCGTTCCATCCGCTTGCGTTCGGTGATGTCGCGCACAACCGCGATGATGTTCGGTTCCCCGAGATCATTCCGCATGTAAGTGGACCTTATTTCCGCAGCAACAATGGAACCGTTCTTGTGTTTCAAATCAAATTCATCCTGATACGAGCTTGTGCCGGACGGCAATGCTTGAAAATGGGGGATGCGAATGGCTGACAATTCAGTGATTTTCTTTTGAGAATCGGGCGTCAGAAATTCGATCATTGTTTTCGCCAATGCTTCCTCCTGGGTATAACCAAGAAGTCCCTGCACCGACGGACTCACGTATGAGAACCTGCCAGTGCTTGGATCCAGCCGGAAGATGACGTCCGCAACGTTTTCCGAAATCAGACGGTAACGCGCCTCGCTTTCGCGCAATTTTTCCTCGGCCAGTTTGTGCTCGGTGATATCGCGAAAGGTCCAGATTCTTCCGTAATATTTTCCGGCCTGGTCCCGGACGGGAGACGAGTAACGGTCCAGAACCGTTCCATCAATAAAATCAATTTCATCCCGGCTGACTTCGTCTGGGTGGGAATAAAGGTAGGCGACCTTGTCCGCAAACTGCTGGGGATGCTTCGTCCGGGTGGCGGCAAATCGAAGCTTGTCAGCATCATTTTTATTCTCGGCAATGTGCGGAGGAAATTTCCATAGTTCGCTCATCCGCTGGTTTTGGAGAATTTGTTTGCCCTCAACGTTTACGACCAAAATGCCGTCGAGAGCGGAGTCCACTTGAGCTTCAAGGAAAGCGGTTTTCCAGCCTAATTCTTCCTCCGCCCGTTTGCGCTCCGTGATGTCCTGCAACAGCCCCAACAGGTAATCAACCGAACCGTCCGCATGGCGCACGCATTTCACCGAAATGGTGGCGTGAATGATCTGGCCGTCCTTGCGGATATACCGCTTATCCAGCGAATAGTTGTCGCACTCCCCGGCAAGGATCCGGTTAAAAATCGCGGCATCTGCGGCCAAATCGTCCGGGTGGGTGAACTGTGGCCAGGACATTTGCAATAACTCGCTCCGCTTGGATCCTAAAATCTGGCAAATCTGGTCATTGACCTCGATAAGTCTCCTGGTCGGTGACGAGATGGCCATGCCGATCAGCCCCAGTTGGAAGTGGCTACGGAAACGTTTCTCACTTCTCTGCAGCGACTCTTCCGCCCGCTTGCGGGCGTTGAAGTCGGCAATCGCCGTGAGCGCAAAGGAAATGTCGTCACTCACCTGAGTCAGAAGGCCCAGTTCTTCTTTATCGAAGAAACCAGCGCGCGGCGCATAGAGTTGAAGAGAGCCCGTCACTTTGTCCGCAACCCGGATGGGAAACACGGCCACATAACGCAACCCGAACTTCTGCGCCCGGTCTCGCCACGGACCCATGCGCGCGTCCCGGTCAATATCCTTGGCCACGACGATCCGGTTTTCGCGGATGGCTATGCCAACCGGCCCGCGACCTTCCGGCTCATCGCGTGTCACCACCACGCGGATGCCATCGAGATATCCGCTCACGCCAGCTTGCGCCACCGGTTGAACTGATCCATCCGGCGCGACCATGCCAAACCATGCGAGTTTGAAACCGCCCTCTGCCACGGCGACCCGGCAAATCTCGTCCAGAAGTTTCTGCTGGTCGGGAATGTGGACAATCGCGCGATCAACGCCCGCACGGATTGCCTGCACGCGGTTGAGTTGCGTGATTCGTTTCTCCACCCGCTTTTGCTCGGTGACGTCGCGCACGGTCGCCTGAAGAAACGTGCGCCCCTCCAGTTCAACGCGCGTCAGCAGCACAGTCGCGGGAAACTCCTGGCCATCGAGCCGCCGGTGCTGCCATTCGAAAAAATGGCTGCCCAGCCGCAGGGCCGTTTCTATCATGGCCAGCGCGGCCTCGCTTGAAGGCCGGCCATCCGGCTGAAAATCGGGCGAAAGCTCCCAGGGTGCGGTCAAGACAAACCGTTTTTCATCTCCGGTGCGGAACATTTCCACGCTGGCCGGATTGCCGGAGGTGAATTTCCACGCGGGTGGTTCCAGTGTCATGATGGCGTCGCGCGAACTGGCAAACAGCATCCGGTAGCGCTCCTCGCTCTTGCGCAATGCCTCCTCTACCCGCCGGCGCTTGGTGATGTCCTGCCTTTCGGGCCCGGCGGTTCTGTCAACATTGAGTGTTTTCTTCCTGCTCGCCATAACAATGGATCACATGAAGGCTTCTCCAAATGACCAGCCAGAAACATAACAAACCAGGCCAGACAACAAAATTTATTTGGTTATGCCTTCCACCCAGCAAACTGCGTAACGGATCAAGGCATTCATGGATCTCAATTCCAGCTTGTGCTGGATTTGGATGCACTGGGCGTTGACCTCGCCGGCCGTCATGAGAAATTGTTGGGCCATCTCCTCATTACTCTTGCCTTCGCCGAGCGATGCCAGAATCTCAAGTTCGGAATCCGTCAGTTTATCGAGCAAAGTGGCCTTGCTCGCGGACGGAGGCGCCGAGCGACCGCTGGCAAGGACTTCTTCACTCACATAAAGGCGACCGTTCAAAACATCCCGTATGGCATTGATGATTTCCGGTGGATCCTCTTGTTTCATGATGTAGCCGTCACCGCCAGCTCGCAGCACCCGTTGGGCATAAGTCGCCTCAACATGCATGGAGACGACCAGCAGCTTGACGGGAAGCTTTAGGGATCGCACATTCTTGATCAAATCCAGTCCACTCTTTTTGGGCAATCCCAAATCAATCACCGCCAGATCAGGCCTAAGCCGGCGGATGTCTTTGCATGCCTTTTTACCGTCGCCCGCTTTCCCGCAGACCATCAAATCATTTTCAGCGTTGATCCACCGGACCAGGCCTTCACAAAAAGCCGGGTGATCCTCCACGACAAAAATCCGTCGCTTGGATTTGGCAATGCGGAGCGTGGGTTTCACTGCCATAATACTTTTAATTTGTGTGGTTGATCTTCATGCCCGTTTCGCGCACAGAAATCCCGGCGTTTTTAATGACGCAAGTCCCTGCTTGTTCGCTTTGCCAAATCTGACGGACGCTGGCCATTCGTGCAGATTGCACTTTTATTTGCACCTCGGCCTCAATTATTTGGAGAATTTTAGTGTCACGCAACGCAAAGTCAAGGTTCTGACCGGCGGGTTCTGACCGGCAAGCGGGGTGGAATCTCCTTTTGCAATTTCACGGATTTCGAGGAGAATGAATTTATGGTTGACCGCGATAAAATTCAGTTCGACGTCATCAAACTCGCCGGCTGCGAACGCCGCCCGCGCCTCAGCGAGCCGCAATTCGGTTTGACACTGCAAAAGAAGCTGGCCCCGGCGGATGCCGTCGTCCGGCAAAAGGCAAACTGCTCCATGCTTTTGAAGCGGCTCTGCGCGAGGTGAGTTGGCGGCAGCCTGAATTTTTCTCCCCGGTGGCAGCCGCAATCCGAATGCCGCAGGGGAAACGGGCGGACGGGGCGCACCCGCAAGGCGGGACGGACGGGAACTCCTTTCCTGAATTCAGTTTGGGATGGACGACCGGGCTAAAGGGGCGGTTGAAGATTAATCTAACCACACACCTGTTTGCCAAATCTAAAAGAAAGAATGAAGTGGCAATTTAGCATTTCAAGGCCACCTGCCATGCCTGGCCGGGTTAGTGAGTTGACAGAGCAGGTCGTTCAACTTCTGCAAGTTCGGCGGTTTGTCAACCAAACCATCCACATCGGGCGGGACTTCCTTGTTTTCCTTCATCATTTTTCCCCAGCCGGTCATCATGATGATAGGCGTGCCGGGCGACTCGGCCTTGATGGCTTTGGCGACTTGATGACCGTCAACGTCCGGCAGACCCAAGTCGGTGATGACTATTTCGTAGGGCTTGTTTTTAAGCTTTGCCGCGTGGAATAATTCCAATCCTTTTTCGCCGTTTGAAGCAATGGTGACTCGATGCCCGAACGACGGGAGGCAATCGCCCAAGAGTTGCAGCATCTGCGGTTGGTCGTCTATGCAGAGAATGTTAAGCGAGCGTTTTGGTATGCCATTCGGCGCGACGCTGGCGGCGGTTTGTGACGGCGACTCGCGCATGGGGAAAGTCAGGCGGATGCTGGTCCCTTTGCCGGGGAGACTTTCGATGTCAATCGTTCCGTCGTGGCGCTGCATCATGCCATAGACCATCGCCAGTCCCAGGCCGGTGCCGCCCCGCTGGGCTTTGGTTGAGAAAAACGGTTCGAGACAGCGCAGGCGGGTTTTTTCGTCCATGCCAACGCCGTCGTCGCGCACTTCGATTTGAAGCTGGCGCTCGGCGGCTTTGCTTTCGGGAGAAGCCGGACGGTTCACGGAGCGCGTCACGAGATTAATCGTGCCGCCACTGGGCAAGGCGTCCACGGCATTGAAAATCAAATTGGTCAAGGCCTCGCGCAGTTCGCTGGCATCGCTCAACAGGGGCGGCAAACCGGATTCCAGTTCGGGTTCGACATTGATGGAAATGCCGTAGCGTTGAGCGACGTCGCGCCAGCGGGGGCGGGTCAGGACGATGACTTCTTTGACAATTTGATTGAGGTCCACCTTGGTCAAGGGTTCGGAGTCGGAGTGGCGGCGGTAAAATTCCCGCATCCGGGTGACGATGTGGGCAATATCTTCGCCGGCTTGGTTGATGATTTGCAGATACTCCCGCGCTTTCTCGGACAAATCCGGCTGCGTGGTCTGCAGCAATTCGGAATAGGCAACGATGGGAGACAGCGCGTTGTTAATGTCGTGCGCGATGCCGCTGGCCATCTGGCCCAAGGCGCGGAGGCGTTCCTGTTGCACCACCACCTGCTGGGTGCGGCGCAGTTCCTCGTAGGCCTCTTGCAGGCCTTCGGTGAGGCGCACCCGGTCATAAAGGTTCCGGCATTGTTCCTCGGCCGAGAGGACTTTGACCTGCAAAGCCTCCTTCTCCGAACGAACCGCGGCGATCTCCGCCAGCACCCGGTCGGCATTGTAACGCGCCTCCTCCAGAACGAGCACAATCATGCTGACCGCGATGAAGAGTTGCAGCACGGCGGCAACAAAAAACGCCGCGCTGGAAAGATCCTTGTATTCCAGCGAAAACGGGTAGCTGGCGAGGTAGCCGCCCCACAACATGAACCCCAGGGACAACATCCCCGCGCCGACAAAGGGCATTTTCTTCCGCAACCGGTAAAAGCAAACGCCCGCGAAGACGCTGCCCAGTCCGAGCAGGATGAATATGGGCAGTTGAACCGCCAGTTCGTTATTGGAGAGGGCTTGGGGACTGACAAAAGTCCACACCATTAAAAAAAGCATGAACAAACCAAACAGCGTCTGCCGCACCGGGATGCTCAGAAAGCGCAGGCTGCCCCACAAGAGGAACACCGCCGAAATGGCCACGCACCATTGCTTGAGGATGAACATGACCCCGCCGGGTCCGGTGTCGGAGATTTCAAGGTTCAACGTCAGCCACAACGCATAAAACAGCCAGGCGACCGTCCAGACGGTAAAATAGTCCCGTTTGGTATAATGATTGAGATAATAAAAAAGCCCGACCAGCATCCACACGCTCAACAGCGACACCATCAGCGCGGCACGGAGATACTCCTGCGGGAACACCAGATTGAAGCCAGATGATTCCATAAGACGATTATTTATAGACGCCCACAGAGGGCGGGTTCGGCCGGCGAACCGTTTTGCCCGTTAGTCTCCGGCAGACGCCGGATAATGTCGGGAACATGATAATGCTCANNTCAGGCGCAGGTGCATCTCGGACAGATTTTCATCGCCAAAGAGGATGCGCGCGACTTCGCGGGTGATCATTTTGAACGGCTGATTTTCGGTTTGGTTTTTCATAGGCATTTCAGATGAGCGGTCACCTGCCAACGGCAGCAAGCGATTCATTTAACGGACGACCACTGTCGTTGCCATTTTGGTTCTGATGGGCGCTGCCATTTCCATTGCCGTTGGAAGCTGACACACAGACCAGCGCGTGGTTCGCCGACGAATGTGAATCCGGTCCCTCCGAAATGGTGGGGTTGCCTGGCGTTTCCATCGGCAGCGAGATCATCAGGCAGACTTGATTGCCCCCTTCGATTTTCACTGTGGCGTCCGCTCCCAAGGCCAGGGCCAGTTGCCAACCCGTGGCCAGCCCTAGTTCGGCTTCGTTGAAAGTGCCGGTTTGGAGCGTGAGGGCCGCCGCCGTCACCGAGGTGAGGCGCAGCAGCAAATCCTGCGCCTGGCCGTCCGTGGACAGCGCCGCCCGCAAAATCATCTCCGCGATCCGGCCGCTTCCGGGTTTGGTCGCCATCCGCAAATCGAGCGCGGTAACGCCTGTCATGATGGTGAGCGGCGATGCCGCCAGCAAGGTGATGAGCTGATGAACCTGTCCGGCGCAGCCGATCACTGTGTCGTTGGTCATGCCGGCAGCCGAAACTTGCACGTCCACGCCCGCCGCTTCCGCTGCCGCTCGGACGGCATGAAAGGCACTCTCGACGACATCCGCCAAACAGAATTCGCTGCTCCGGAAGCCGGGCACTTCGACTGGGTAGGATGCAGTTGATTCCATGCATGTGCGATTGTTCTTCAGGTCGTCCATCGAGTTCCGGAGCTTGGCAAGCATCCCCCGCTGGGCTAATGAAAGAGGGGTTTGCGCCAATGAAGACAATTGTTGCCGCAGGACATGCAGATTTTGCCGCTCTTGTTGTGAACGGTCCCGGTGAAGGTTTGCGTTCATACGCGAAGTGTCCAGGATGGCGTAACGCAAGCCGGCCAGCTCCTTGTGGCCGTTCGCGACGGCTTCCTCGGAATGGGCAAGCTTCGCTTTCAACTCTTGGATAACTTCCGCGGCGGATTCATCCTGCTTGGTCAGCGCTCGAACCTTCGCGCAAAGGGCCGATTGGAGCATCTGCAATTCCTCCATTTTTCCCCGGGCGTTCTTTAGCTCGACCTCTTGGATTGCCAGGGTGGCTCCTGATTTTGCCAGATCATCCTGCTGGCTGCGGATGCAACTCTGCAACTCGGATTGGCGTCCAAGCCAGACCGTCTCAGCGGCGCACTTCTGGGCCAATTGATTGGTTGCGTCGGCCAGCTGCGACTGGACACTTTCGATCTGGGTTTCGAGACGGCGGCCATGCGCCACTTCGGCCTGAAGCGAGACGTCTAGTCGTTCATGCGCGTCCTGGCTTTGCTGTAGTTCGATTTCCAGTTTATGAATGGCGGTCTCGTGTGTGGATGACAATGCCCGGGCGGCATTCAACTTCTCGCCAAGCTCCGCCCGCACTTTTTCCGATTCAACAATTTGTTCGGCCATTTGCGCCCGGCGCAACGCCTCGACATCGGCACGGTAGCGAAAGCCCTCCAGTTCGGCGGAAGCTGTGTTCAATTGCTCTTGCAGCTCGGCCAGTTCGGAGGCGAGTTCGTTGCGTTGCCCGTTGAGGTTGGCGGCTTGTTGCTCGGCGGTTTCACAGCGTTTGGTTTCCGCCGCCAGGGCCTGCGTCAGGGTCTTGACCTTCTCTTCCACTGCCCTCCGACTGGTTTCCAATTCCTTCGTCCGTTTGGCCAGATTGTCGAGTTCGAC
>PLZL01000099.1 GCA_003152145.1 Limisphaerales bacterium | reverse complement strand
CCGTCGGCCGCAAGCCGGTGACCGACGCCTTGAAGCTCGAAAACGCGGGGCTGAAGACGAACGAACGCGGCTTCATCGAGGTGGACGATTACGGACGCACCAAGGTGGCGGCGATCTTCGCCATCGGCGACGTGACCGGTAAAACCCAGCTCGCGCACTACGCCACCGCGCAGGGCATCGCCGCCGCCGAAAATGCCGTCCAGACGAAGCTGCACAAGCACGACACGATTGTTCCGAACGTGATTTTCACGTCGCCGGAAATCGGCACCGCCGGCTTGAGCGAGGACGACGCGAAGAAGCAGAACCGCGCCGTGAAGACCGGCAAGTTCCGTTTCGCCGGACTCGGCAAGGGCATCGCCACCGGCGAAATCACCGGATTCGTCAAATGGATTGCCGATGCCGCGACCGGCCAATTGATTGGCGCTGCCGCCGTCGGCCCGCACGCGACGGAATTGGTGGCCGAGGCCGCCGCCGTCATTCGTGCCGAACTGACCACCGCCGAACTGGGCCGCACGATCCACGCCCACCCGACCTTCAGCGAAGCCTGGATGGAAGCCGCGCACGCCCTGCACGGCGAATGCATCCACGCCCCGCCGAAGCGGAAATAATCACTGGTTATCCACACCGAAGAACATTTCGACTGAAATCTTCCGGTTGACGGAGACTTGCGGCAGGCGCACGTCAAACACGTTTCCATCCGGCGCCCCCGCCAGATCGCCAAACGGCATCGCGTCAGCGCGGCGCGGGACAGGCTGGGTTCCCTGCAATTTTCCCCCATTGAACTGGATCTGCACCGGCAAAAGATTTTTCGACCAGCGCGCGGGATGGTGGATGCGCAGAATCCATTCACGGCTTTTGAGAGCGCCGGAGAATCCTCCTTTCGCCGCGTCAATCGTCAAGCGCACGGTTTTGGTCGTGTCATCCGCCGAAGCCGTGATAAAGGTGTTGCGGCATTCGCCGCGCTGGTAGGCCGTCGTCAGCATATCGTCCTCATACAAAACCGCCTGGTTCGTTTCGTCGGCCTGCGGATATAAATCGAGCGTAATTGGACTCCACGGTTTCTGGCCGGTGAACTGCATCTCCGGCGCGAGCGGCAAAACCGCGCCCGACTTGATCCAAATCGGAATCTCATCGAGCGGCACGTTGTTCGTGATCATGGCCGGGCCGGAAATCGTATCACCCGTCCAAGCGTCAATCCAGTCGCCTGGCGGGATCCAGGCGGCGCGGACGGCATCGGGAGTGTTCGCGGAATGCCATTGCAGTTTGATGAGCGCGTTAAAATCAAGCTGCTGGTATTCGACGCGAATCTGGTGCGGCACGCCGGCGGTGAGCACAGCGGACGCCCCGGTGGTGGCGGAATCATGCGGTCCCCAAGCGTCAATCACCGGCTGGCCGTCAATCCACACCCGTGCACCGTCGTCTTCGAGCGTGGCCAAAACCACGTCGCCGACCGGTGTCGGCACTTCAATCATGCCCGTCCAGCGCGCCGAGAAATGGGTGCGCGGAAAATTTGACGCGGGGCCTTTCTTGTTCCAGTTGAAATCAATGGCCGCGTCCGTCCGCGTGAATGCCGGCGCGCCGGATAAGTTTTCGTTCGCAAAAAATTCCGCGTGCAAACCGGGTTTGCCGTCGGAAGTTTTCAACCAGTCGTCGGGAATCATTTGCGTCGAGCCTTGCAGCACCGGCGCGACCAGAATGTATTTGCCGAGCAGGTATTCTTCGTCGCGGCTGGCTTCGGTGAATTGCGGATAATCCAGATCGAGCCGGCGCAGGAGCGGTTCGCCGGTTTCGTAATTTTCATGCGCGGCGGCATAAAACACCGGCAGCAGCCGGTAGCGCATGTCCAGAAACCGACGCGCGTCGTTCTCGGCTTCCAGGCCGAACACCCACGGCATCCGTTCGAGATTGTGCGTGCAGTGCGGACGATACACCGGCGACAGCGCACCGTATTCAATCCAGCGGATGTATTGCTCGTTGGCTGGATTGGCAACATGGCCGCCCAAATCATCGCTTTCGTATGGGAACAGCGACTGCACGCCGGAATAAACTGCGTTCTCCACCGCGCGCCGCAGAAAATCCCAGTCCGGCCCGATGTCGCCGGTCCATTGGAATGGAAACCGGTGCGCCGCCACATCCATCGGGCGCTTGCGGATGCCGTTATCAATGCCGTCCACGTTGGCCATGATGAGCGGACGCTGTTCGGGCCGGACGCGCGCTGTCGCATCGTGATAAAGTCGCATGCCCCAGACTTCCTTGCGCAAGTTCGGCGCAGGCGGGACGAGCGCGACCGACCAGTTGCGGTCATACCACCAGATGTCGAGGCCGTCGTGCAGCAAGCCGGACAGGCCGTTGAAGCGGTAATTCAACTCCTTCGCGTCCAGCCCGCTCACCTTGGTGTTCAGCGGTTCGGGATGGTCATTGAATAAAACCCGGACGTTCTTCGCGTGCGCTTCGGCAAAAAACCGCGGCAGGTTTGGGAACAAATTCGTGTTCGGCAGATAACCGGTCGAGGCGCCCGCGCGCCAGCCGGTGTCCACGACGAGCACGTCGAGCGGAATGTGGTGCGCACGGTAGTCGTCAATCTGCTCCAGCGCCGTCGCCTCGCTGTAATCATACCAGCGGCTGTCGAACGCGCCGAACATGAACAGCGGCGGCATCTCGGTCGGGCCGGTCAGCTTGAGAAATTCCTTCCGTAACTCCCGGTAATCGCCGCGCGGCAGGAAAACGTAAATGTCGGGCGCGTTGTTGCTCAAGTCCCAGCCGCCATTCGGCATGGGTTTTGGCGGCGGAGTCAATCCCCGCGCGGGGGGAACCATCCGCGGTGTGTCGGCGAACCACCACGCCTGCGGTTTATCCGACGGAGAGGGAAGCCACACGCTGTTGGTCAAAACGCCGGTGCAATTATAAAGTGATTCGCCGTCGGCCGAAGTGACCGCGACGCCATCCAACGATTCGGAATTTTGCGGAACGCGGACGACAAAATCTGCGGCGTGAACTTCCACAGCATCAGAATTGGTTTTCAGCGAGAACGCCGCGCCTGGCCAGTCGCGATTGACAACGTGAAACGTCTTTCGATCTTCAAATCCCCTTGGACCCTTGAATTCAATCCGGACGAGCGAGTCGGACAGCACCTGGACGCGGATGTTGTCCACAACTGCATTTTGCGGATTGGCGGCAGACCGGACGGCTAAAATCAGCGAACCCAGCGCGACAAGCGTTCCTGCGCCAAAGAAACATCCCAGCGCGCGTTTGCGAGTGGATTGAAGCATCGGCATTGATTGCCAGAGCATCGGTCAGGAAGCAATCCACAAACTGATGCTTCATTGCCACTCGCGCCGGATGTTCCAGAGTGTCCGCAAGAAATTTCGTGCCGCGCTTTTATGAACAACTCTCCGCCTTGGCGGAGAAACAACCGTTTGCAGTGGCCTTGATTTCCGGCACGGAATGCATCCACTCCCCGCCCAAGCGGAAAAATTGAATCGGTTGCAATGCCGGAAATTTCCGGCTAAATTCAATTTGTGCCGACGGTGCTGCGACAAAGGGGTTATCGGTTCAGCTTTTACAGTTATGATTTGGGCGAACCGATTCATGTCCATGTGACCAAAGATGGTCGGGAAGCTAAGGTGTGGCTTTCACCGTTGCAGTTGGGATGGAATGACGGATTCCGGCGGCACGAACTCCGCGAGATTTTGCAGATCGTGGAGGCAAACAGAAATTGATTGAAGCCCGGTGGCATGAAAGAAAAAATCAATAAAATCCGGCATGCGCGGGTGGATGCGAACAGCCTGACGGTGGAATTTGCCGATGGCCGCGCGCTTGTTGTGCCGTTGGATCTGTATCCGACCCTGCAACGCGCCAGCGACGAAGACCGCGCGGTGTTTGAGATTTACGGACGCTCGCTCCACTGGCCGCGGCTGGACGTGGACTTGGGCGTTGAAGGTTTGCTGGCCGGCGCCCGCGAATTGCCATGCTACGCCAAGCCTGCTTCCAAAACCCGCCGTCACCGCGAACTTGCCGCCGCTTAAGTTCGCACGCCATGCACGGCGAATGCATCCACGCCCCGCCGAAGAGGAAATAAAAATGATCGTGGCAGTGGACGTCAGTCCGCTCAATCTTTGCTCAAATCAAAGTCGTCAGCCAGACGGATGACGATTTGATTGCCGCAGGCCGGTTCATTATCCGTTCTAAAATAGCCTTGCCATTTTAGCCTGATTGCTTTACTTGCTCTTCTTGAGCCATGTGGACTTGCCCGAAATGCGGCGAGAAGATTGAGGATCAGTTTGATTCGTGCTGGAAGTGCGCAGCGCAGCCGGAACAAACCAAAACTCGTGCCCACGCGCCACATCGTTTGAGGCGGCTTTTTCTCTGCGGCATTCTGCTCGAAGTTGTGTTCATTGCGCTCTGCTTTTTTCTGTCTGAAAGCTGGTTGCAGATTAAATTATACAATTTGTTTGTTTTAACCTATTTCCCCTTTGTCTGGTTCATGGAAACCTTTCGTTTTTTTGGCGATAGTTTGCTATTGGGTATCTTGGGTCTGTTGGCGTGGCTGCTTCTAATGGGACTTTTCTGGGCTGTTCTGCTCGATTGCGCGTTGCGCCTGATAAACTGGGGCATGGCTCGTTTCAAGATTTCAAAACGCCAAAAACTTCTCATGGGATATGGTTTTGGTTTGCTCTGCATAGTCGCTTTGGTGTGGGTAGTCGTGGCCGAAACCCCCATTCCTTTCACGGCTTCGCCCGAAGTAAAATCAACCGTTGATGGCAACACGGCCTTTGCCATTGATCTATATCAAAAACTCAAAGAGCAGCCGGGTAATTTGTTTTTTTCGCCTTACAGCATCTCCACCGCGCTGGCGATGACTTACGCCGGTGCCCGAGGACAGACGGAAAATGAAATGGCCAAGGCGTTGCATTTCAATCTGGCACAAACCAACCTTCCTGCGGCTTTCAGCACGCTGGGCGCAAGGATGAATCAAATCCAGCGATGGAATCGCATCACACTCACGACCGCCAATTCACTTTGGGGCCAGCAGGATTATCGGTTCACGGACGCTTATTTGAATCTGGTTAGCACGAGTTTCCGGGCGGAAGTCCGCCAGATTGATTTCAAACATTCCGCTCCGGCGGCCAGTGATGAAATCAATAAATGGGTCGAGAAAAAGACGGATGGAAAAATCAAGGACATGGTTGAGCCGAGTCAATTTACGGATTACACGCGCCTGGTTTTGTGCAACGCGATTTATTTCAAGGGCAAATGGCTGCAACCCTTCAAGGTGGATGATACCAAACCAACTCCTTTTGCAGTCTTCACCAAACAGACCGTGACGGTGCCGATGATGTTCCAACACTCGGAATTCAAAATGACGCCCAGCGAGGATGACACCGTCGAGTTATTGGAATTGCCCTATTCGGGAAACGATTTATCCATGATTGTTCTTTTGCCAACGCCCATGCAGGAACTGTTCGATGTCCAGCACAACGATTTGTCCGACCTTGAACAAAAATTGACCGCTGAAAACCTCCATGCTTGGCTGGCAAAACTTGACCAACGTAGTCCGCATAAAACGTCGGTTGGTCTGCCGCGCTTCACAACCACCCAGAGTTTTGATCTGACGAAAGAGCTAAAATCCCTGGGAATGCCGTCAGCTTTTGATGACACCGCGGATTTCTCCGGCATGGACGGGACGACCAATCTGTATATTTCCGACGTGCTTCACAAGGCGTTTGTAGAGGTGAACGAAGCAGGAACCGAAGCTGCTGCTTCGACTTTGCTAGCGGTAGCAACCAAGAGTATGTCGGACCGCTTTATTGCAGATCATCCGTTCATCTTTCTGATTCGTGACAATGGCAGCGGCACGATTTTATTCCTCGGCAGAATTGTTGACCCAACGAAGTAACAAGGTGGCTGACAGCTTGCTTTGCCAGTTTGTGTAGTTGCGTTTTGGTCACCTTTGCCGGATGCTTTGCATTTATTTCCACATGAAAACCGGGCGATATGTTTCCGTGGCCGCGTTGACACTTCTCTTCGCGCTGCTCCCGAACCAGTCAACCGCAGCGGTCTCGCGCGTGACGCAAGATCTCGACGCGAACTGGCTGTTCAGCAAAGGCGATTTCGCGTCGGCGATGATGCGGTCGTTCGATGACAGCGTCTGGCGGCAGGTGAATGTGCCGCATGACTGGAGCAGTGACGGGCCGTTCAGCGCCGAATACGGCAGTGGCAATGGTTACGCGCCCGGCGGCATCGGCTGGTATCGCAAATATTTCAAGATTGATGCAAATCAAAAGGGACGGGTGGTCGCGATTGAATTCGACGGCGTGTATGACTATTCGGAAATCTGGATCAATGGCCAGTTCGTCGGCGGGCGGCCGTATGGATTTTCCAGCTTTCAATTGGATCTGACGCCGTTCGTTAAATTCGGCTCCGATGACAATCTTGTCGCGGTGCGGGTGGACCATTCCCGTTTCGCCGATTCGCGTTTTTACACCGGCTCGGGCATTTACCGGAACGTCCGGCTCGTCATCACGGACAAATTGCGGATTGCGCATTGGGGCGTTTCCGTGACGACACCCAAAATCAAAAGCGATTCAGCGGTTGTCCGCATCGAAACGACGGTGGAAAACAGTTCCGTCGATAAAAGGAAATTTTCGCTGCAATCGGACATCGTCGCGCCCGGCGGCAAAATTGTGGCGAGCCTGACCAGTTCAAAATTGGCGGCGGGCAATTCGGCTCAAACGCTGGTGCAGGAATTGAAAGTTTCGCGGCCGGAATTGTGGTCGCCCGATTCACCGTCGCTTTACACGTTGAAAAGCCGCGTCAAATCCGGCGATGCCGTCGTGGACGAAACGGAGACGCCGTTTGGCGTCCGCACGGCGACCTTTGACGCAGCCAGGGGATTTTTCCTCAACGGCATTTCAACCAAGCTCAAGGGCGTTTGCATCCATCACGACGCCGGCTCGCTCGGCGCCGCTGTCCCGGAAAAAGCCCTCGAACGGCGTCTGCGCCTGTTGAAGGAAATTGGTGTCAACGCCATCC
>PLZL01000014.1 GCA_003152145.1 Limisphaerales bacterium | reverse complement strand
AAGTCCAACGCCCAAAGTCCAACGCACAACTAACCATCCAGCGGACTCCGCACACCAATGCCGGGTTTCTGCATGACGTGCGTGTAGATTTGAGTGGTCTTTACATCCTTGTGACCGAGTAAGTCCTGCAACGTGCGGATGTCCGTCCCGCCTTCAAGCAAATGCGTGGCGAAACTGTGCCGCANNGCCTGCCGGATGGCGTGCTGGAACGTGGCATCCAGCACATGATGACGGCGCAGCAATCCTGTGCGCGGATCTTTCGTTCGCTCGCGCGACGGAAAGAACCACTGCCATTCCCACGCCTTTCCGGCCTGCGGATATTTCCGGTCCAACCCCTCCGGCAGCCACACCCCCGGCGCCTCCGCCTGCCGGTCCTCCGCGTGCAATTTCCTCAGCCGCTCACGATGCGCCAGCAACCGCTCCACCAGCACATCCGGCAGCACTGTCACCCGGTCCTTGGCGCCCTGGCCCGCCCGGATGACCAACTGCCGCCGCTCCACGTCCACGTCCTTCACCCGCAGCCGCAACAACTCCATCAAACGCGCCCCGCTCCCATACATCAACTCCGCCATCAATCGCGGCGTCGCCTCCAGTGCCGCCATCAACTGCTGGCACTCCCCCCGGCTCAACACCACCGGCACCCGCTCCACCGGCCGGGCCTTCGTGAAATCCCCAAAATCCGCCAGCGGACGCCCCAGCGCCTCCCGGACGAGGAAAACTACCGCATTCAAGGCTTGCCGCTGCGTGGCCACCGCCGCCCGCCGTTGCGTCGCCAAATCCGACAGGAAATCCCGCAACTCAATTTCTCCCGCTGCCGGCACACTTTGTCCACGCCTCTCCAGCCATTCGGCAAAGCGCCTGGCCCACATCCGATACGCCTGCTCCGTCCGCCACTGGTAATGACGTGTGCGCAACTCCCGGATCAACTTCCGTTCCCACTCCGGCCCGCCCAAATCGGTGGCCGCCAGGGGCGGCTCCTTCGCCCGCGCACAAGGTTTCGGCAATTGACTGGAACGCGCCCCACCGGAAGCTGCCGCATGGAAAAACCAGTTCAACGCTGCTTTCCAAGTCGCCATCTGCGACGCCCGCAGCCGCCGCCGCGCATCTACTTGGACCATGAACATCCGGGCTGACGCCACCGTGGCCCGCTGGCGCGACTGCTTGCAAAATCTCAAATACTCGACAATCGCCCGGGAATAGGCCCGGCGTTCCAAGTCCTTGAGGGGGGCTGTGGCTAAAACCTCGGCCCATTGCGGGAACCAAACCCCTGAAGTTGACGATGAAACGGCCATATAACAGATTTGCGAAAGACAAACTCACTTTGTCTTTTGCCAACCTGTTATGCAACTCAAAAAATTGAACCGACCGGGAGGTGGCATCCTTCCAAAAACACCGTGAAACCCCTGCAAAATGCCATTGACAGATCCAAAATTCGGCCTAATACTTAAGCCATGAACCATAAAAAATCACCCAAAACCGGGTTGGCTGAGTTTAGGTGAATAATAATGTTAGGCCACTTTAACCATGAGATGAAAATCATCCTATTAATCTTCGCTTCTCTCATTCTTTTGACGTGCGGATGCGAAACGAACAGGTCGGTTAACTTGCTTGTGCCTCGGATTGAGATTGATGGCTCATCAACCAACGGCCTCACCACTGCGGAGGCGCTTGAGATGTTCCGCATAGTCGCCAGTCAACGCGGATTGAGTATAAAGGGTCCGATTCAGGTTTCCAAAGATATGTTTGAATACGCAACAGTTACTCCGAGCGAGGCATCTCTGACATTGTGGGTTGATGACAGAAAAGTGGAGTTTGAGGTAAGCATTTATGGCACATCAAAGGATCTTTCCAAGGCATTTAAGGTTGCCCAATTGTTCAAGGATGAGCTTGATAAGCGGCATGTGCCCTATAAGGTTCGGACGTGGGCAGCAATTCCACCCTCGTGATATGTCGCCTATCGAGAAATTGTGGCCTAACAAGGGCGCTGCAGCCAACCGCCGCTACGCCGGTCAGTTGGACGATTTTATGAAATTCGATTGTCAGGATTGCANNGCTCAGCGGCGGTGGCTGAGCTTGAGCGTTAGGCATCGTATGATTACTCCGAAAGAGGCGGCGACTCTTGTTGATTGGCCAAACCCAAGCCGAAAGCAGGAGATTCACGACTTTGTTTTGTCTGCTTCGGCTAGAGAGCTTCAGTTGTTTGCTCATTCCCTCAACATTGATGCGCAGACTGTTGTTTCCCGCGAGTGGATGAATCGAGCTAGGATGGCTCTGGATATTAGATTGGCCGAAGATGCCTCCAAATCTGCGCAGAAGTTGGAGCGTTTTACTTTCTGGCTTGTCTGCCTGACTGCTGCCCTTATTTTTATCGGCATTATTCAGGTCGTTTTGATATTTCGAGGGCATTAGAGACCGATACATCATCACTATGCAGACTACACACCAGATTGCGGCTATGACTTGGAGCGTGCGTAGTATTATCACGGTGGTTGGCGAAAGAACGATGCCTAACAAATCGCTGATATGA
>PLZL01000224.1 GCA_003152145.1 Limisphaerales bacterium | reverse complement strand
TGTCAACGCCGCACGCGCTGCAGTAATCAGTAATCTGTTTCCGACAAAGGCCCGAGGCTGTGCTTCGGGCCTTCTTTGTTAGCAGCAGAACGGTTGACTTTGAAAAGGCTTTGAATTAAGACGGTGCGCGGCATATCAAAACGTTCCAGCAAACCATGAACGTCATTTTAAGAACGGAAAAACTCCGGGTCGAATTCAAGAGCCGTGAATTCCGGCAGTCACCGAAAGTCGCTTTGCGTGGTCTTGATCTCGAAGTCAACGCCGGCGAAGTTTTCGGCTTTCTCGGTCCCAACGGCGCGGGCAAGACCACAACCATCAACGTGCTTCTCGGCTTCGTTCAGCCGACGGACGGTTCGGCGTCGCTGTTCGGCATTGACGTGCGCCAGCCCATCGCGCGCCAGCGCATCGGCTACCTGCCGGAACTGACTTATTACTACAAATTTCTCACGGCGGAGGAACTGCTGCGATTTTATGCACGCATCTTCAGCCTGCCGCGCGCGGAGGCCGAAAGGCGCANNTGACGCCGTGCTCAAACTCGTTGAATTGGAATCCGCCCGCAAGCGCCTCATCAAAACTTATTCGAAAGGGATGCAACAGCGTGTCGGCCTCGCGCAGGCTCTCATCAACAATCCCGATTTGCTGATCCTCGACGAGCCGACTAGCGGCCTCGACCCGCTGGGCCGCATGAAAGTTCGTGAAATCATCCAACGCCTGAAAAACGAGGGCAAAACCGTCTTCTTCTCGTCGCACGAACTCGGCGAAGTGGAAACCGTTTGCGACCGCGTGGCCATTATCAGCGAGGGCGAACTCAAGGCCGTGGGCCGCGTCGGCGACATCATGGGACAGCGCGCGAGCCTCGAAAAAGCATTTCTGGACATTGTCGGTTATCAACCCCAATCCGCGCCATGAACAACATTTTCGCCGTCGCCGGAGTTGTCATCAAGGAATTGTATCGCCGGAAGGATTTTTACGTCCTGTTCATCCTGACCATCGTCATCTGCCTGGTCATGGCCTCCGTCAACATTTTCCACGACAACCAGATCATCCGTTACCTCAAGGAACTCTGCCTGCTGCTGATCTGGATCTCGTCGCTCGTGATCGCCATCACGACAACCGCGCGCCAAATTCCGGCGGAGCGCGAACAGCGCACTTTGCTTCCGCTGCTGGCCAAGCCACTGAGCCGGACCCAGTTAATTTTCGGAAAATTCCTCGGTTGCTGGCTCGCCTGCGGGCTGGTGCTGGTTTGTTTTTACACCTTCTTCGGCGCGCTCGCCGCGAGCCGCGAGCACACCTGGCCGCTGCTGAATTATTTTCAGGCCGCGTTTTTGCATTGGGTCATGCTCGGCGTGGTCATCGCGCTTACCCTGCTCGGTTCGCTGGTTTTCGCCGCGCCGTCGTCCAACTCCACAATTTGTTTCGTGATCGTTATGGCGATTTTATGTGTCGGCAGATACCTCGACATGGTTGCGCTTTCACTGGCCGAGCCGGGTCGCTCCATTATTTATGGGATTTATTTTGCCTTCCCACATCTCGAATGGAGTTTCGAGATGCGGAATCTGATCGTCCACGACTGGCCGCTCATTGACTGGATGTTTATCAGCCTCGATGCACTTTATTTGCTGGCTTACGCGGCGGTTTTTCTCGTCGCCGCCTGCCTGGTATTCCGCCGCAAAGCCGTGAATTAAGTTTGTCGCATGAGTTCAGCAAAAACATTCTGGCTGTTGTTCATCGCGCTGCTGGTTTTTTGTTTCGGCCTCGCCGCGAATTTGCAGCCGCGGCTTCAGTCGTTGGAAAACAGCCGCCGCCAATCAGACAACTTTTTCAGCCTGATGCTCGGCGACAGCAGCCGCATTTTTGCCAACAGCTTTTTCACCAAGGCCGACGCCTATTATCACAGCGGCTATTATCCGACGATCTTCGACAACAACTCCGCCTTTCAGACGCCGCACATGGCCGAGGACACCGGCGACGTCGCCAGCCACAACCAGGGCGAAGAGGAGAGTTTCCTGGGGCCGCCGCGCGACTGGATTGACGCCTTTGGCCGCCATTTTATTCCGAACCGCCACACGCATCTGGATGAAGGCGGCGCGACCGGCGACCTGGGCACCAGCAAGGAGGTGCAGGAAATGTTGCCGTGGTTGAAGCTCTCCGCCGAACTTGATCCCGAAAATATCAAGACCTACACCGTCACCGCCTTCTGGTTGCGCACGAAAATGAACCAGGTTTCCGAAGCCGAACAGGTGCTGCGCGAAGGATTACGGCACAATTCAAATGACCCGCAATTGCTTTTTGAATTGGGCCGCATTTATTTCGAAAATTATCACAACCCGGCGCGCGCGCGAAACATCTGGGAAGCCGCACTGCGAAGCTGGGCGCGGCAGGAGCCCGGCGTTCCGCAATCGAAGCGGCTCGAAAAGACCAACGAAAATTTCGACAGCCGGTTTATGTTTGAGCAACTCCAGACCTACCTCGCGCAGCTCGAAGAAAAAGCCGGCAACCTCGACGTGGCCATCGCCCGCTGGGAACAGGCCAGGCTGGCTTCACCAACGCCAGACGATGTTCAAAAGCATATTGACGAACTCAAACAAAAACCGGTCGGGCCGCCTTCTTCCACCAACGGCCCGGCGCATTGAGATTGCGGTTTGTTTTTCACGGGCGATTTTGATTCAATGGCCGCGATGAAACCGCGCCGTTCCAAAATCAAACGCCACACGCTGGAAACCAAAATTTCCATCCAGCTCAACCTCGACGGCAGGGGCAAATCCTCCGTCAAAACCGGGATTCCCTTTTTCGACCACATGCTCACGCTCTTTGCGAAACACGCCGTGGTTGATCTGCAATTGAAATGCGACGGCGACCTCGCCGTGGATGCGCACCACACCGTCGAGGACTGTGGCATCGCGCTCGGTCAGGCTTTCGCCACCGCGCTCGGCGACAAACGCGGCATCCGCCGCTACGGGTGGTTTGCACCACGGCCACCGGAGAAACAGATGGTGGCCGCACCGCCAATGGTGGCCCGCGCGGCTCGCGCCGAAGCCTATGTGCCGATGGATGAATGCCTCGCGCGCTGCGTCGTGGATTTCAGCGGACGGCCGCACCTCGTCTGGCGCGGGCTGGACAAATTCTCGCAGAAGAAAATTACCGGGGCGGAAAAAAACCAGGACGCCTCCAGCGCGTTCCGGTTCGGATTGGCGCGTGAATTCTTTCAGGGCTTCGCCAACGAAGCCCGCTGCAACCTGCATTTGGAACTGCTTTACGGCGACGAGCCGCATCACATTGTGGAGGCGCTGTTCAAGGCCTTTGCGCGCGCGGTGGACGCCGCGCGCCGGCACGACCCGCGCATTGCCGGCCAGTTGCCCAGCACGAAAGGGAAATTATGAAACAGGATTGGCTGCACAATGCGCCGTTCGTTATCTGTTAGCTTTTGAAAGGATCTCTGCCGTGGGATATTCCCTTGACAACAGAATTCACGGAATCAGCACAATACTCACCTCCACTTGGTCTGACAGTGAGAGTATCGCCTCAGGTTTTTTCTTCCAGCATCTCTCATCTCCCGATCCTGAAAAAGAAAAGTCGGGCGAGGGGTATTGGCGCAAAGTGGAGGCGCTTTGGCTCATTACTAACCGACATGTGTTGTTCTCGGATGATGGGCTTTTGGCATGTTCACTAACGTTCCAGATGAGACGTGCGGAAAAAAGCGGATGTTCGTGGCATGCCATTACGCTCGATGAGCAACAGATAAAAGAACGAGCCAGATTTCACAAGAATCCCGAGGTGGATGTCGCCGCGATTAAAGTGGATGATTTGACCTCCGCGTTGTTTGTCAGTAAGAAAGAAGTTAGCGATTGGATGGCATGGCACGCCGTTTCGCCAGACAATTTTCCAGGAAAGAACAAAATTTCGGTTGAGGTTGCCGATGACGTGCTAATCATCGGATATCCGCGAGGATACTATGATCAGCATAACAAGTTCCCGATAGTAAAGTCCGGCATCATCGCATCAGGGTGGGGATTGCCATTTGGTGGCCAGCCTTACTTTCTGATCGATGCAAAGCTCTTTCCGGGATCTTCCGGAAGCATTGTCATCACAAAGCCTATCGATCATGTCGTTGACGTTGAGAAGGCAAAAATCTCCTGGAGCGAGTCGAAACAGTTCGCAATTTTGGGTGTTTTCTCGGGAGAGCCATTTCAAGAATCAACGCCAATCGAGTTGAACAACCTCAAGATCATCTGAAAGGAAGGGTTCAACGTCGGAATTGTCTGGTATTACTTTTTAATCGAGGAAATCGTGAACGGTGGCGTCAAACACGATGGAACGCGAAGAATTCAAAAGCTAATATCAAGATAGGCTGCAAATTTTCTTCGCCAACTTTGCGACTTCGCACGAAATAAAAACGCCCCGCAGTTTCCCGCGGGGCGCTAGGCGTTTTCAGAATTTTTCAGGAGCCGACGCTGGCCAGTTCCTCGTTGTTCTCGACGTTCACAATCTTGAACTGTTCGGCGTGCATGCCGCTGTCGGCGCGGAAGGACAGCTTGCCGAAGTAGCGTTTCTCCATCTCGATAAGATGCTTCTCGTCCTCGGTGCGGAGCCGGTCCAGCACAGTGGGATTGACGACGATGCGGAGCTG
Organism: Limisphaerales bacterium; assembly: GCA_003152145.1. Next base: position 1,074 of record PLZL01000224.1, on the reverse strand, counting down.
GAAATCCGTTTCGTCACGCGTGCGTTTCTTCAGGATTTCCTGGAGCTTGCGCTGGATTTCCACGCTCATCGTCAGCGCGCTTTTCACCTTGCCGCGCCCCTTGCAATACGGACAGTCGTCATAGACGGCGGCGCGGACGCTTTCGGTGTGGCGCTGGCGCGTCATTTCCATGAGGCCGAGCTGCGTGATGGGAAGGATGTGGGTTTTGGCCTTGTCGCGGCGCAGGCCGTCCTTCATTCGGGAATAGACCTGCTGCCGGTCGCGCTGGTGTTTCATGTCAATGAAATCCAGCACGATGAGGCCGCCCATGTTGCGGAGGCGGAGCTGGCGACAGATTTCCTCGGCGGCTTCGAGGTTCACCTTCAGAATCGTGGCTTCCTGGTCCTTGCCGCCCTTGTGACGGCCGGTGTTCACGTCAATGGCCACCAGCGCCTCGGTCTCGTCAATGACGATGTAGCCGCCGCCCTTGAGATGCACTTGGCGCGAGAAGGTGCTTTCCAATTGTTTGCTGACGTTGAACCGGTCGAATATCGGCTGCGAATCGGCGTAAAGTTTGACCTTGTGCGCCGACCAGCGGGCCTTGATTTTCAGCATCAGCTCCTGCATCCGGTCGTGGGCCTTGGGATTGTCCACCACCACGCGCTCGACGTCCTCGGTGAGAAAATCGCGCACAGTGCGCTCGATCAAATCCGGCTCCTGAAAAACGCACGTGGCCATCGGCTGGCTCTGGATGCGCTCCTGGACGCCGCGCCACTCCTCGAGCAAAATCGCCAGGTCGCGGATGAAATACGGCCGGCGCTGGCCTTCCCCCGCCGTGCGCATGATGACGCCCATGCCGTCGGGAATCGCCAGTTCGCGGAGGATTTTCTTGAGCCGCTTGCGTTCCTCCTGGTTTTCGATCTTGCGCGAAATGCCGGATTGATCGGAGTTCGGCAGCAGGACGAGATAACGTCCGGGCAAGACCAGATTGGTCGTGACGCGCGGGCCTTTGGTGCCAATCGGGCCTTTGGTGACCTGCACGATGATGTCGCCGCCGGGCGGATACAGCCGCGGGATGTCGCGCTGCGTGATTTT
>PLZL01000404.1 GCA_003152145.1 Limisphaerales bacterium | reverse complement strand
CCGGTGACGTTCGGCGGCGGGATGACGATGGAATACGCGGGCTTGGCGGATTTTTCGTTCGCGACGAAAAACTTTCCGTCGAGCCAAAACTGATACCATTTGTCCTCAACGGACTGTGGTTCATAGGCCCTTGAAATTTCGCTCATTGGAATTTAACGCAAAGGCGCGAAGGCGCAGAGACGCAAAGTGTTGTTCTCTTGGCGACTTTGCCACTTTGCTTCTTTGCGTTGAAAAATCATTTCTTCAGCAGCGCGTATTCCATGCTGTCCACCAGCGCCTGCAAACTGGCTTCGATGATGTTTTCGCTCACGCCGACGGTGCCCCATTCGCGCCTGCCATCGGTGGATTGGATGAGCACGCGCGTTTTCGCGGCGGTCCCTGTGGCGGTGTCGAGGATGCGGACCTTGTAATCGGTCAGCGTCACATTTTTCAGTCGCGGGAAAAATTTCACCAGCGCCAGCCGCAATGCGCCGTCGAGCGCGTTCACCGGGCCATCGCCATCAGCCACGGTCCGGGCGCGTTGATTGCCGACGCTGACCTTGATGGTGGCTTCGCAGACGGAATCCCTGCTGTCGCGCCGCATGGAAACGTGATAGGCGTCCACGCGGAACGGCAGTTCACGATGACGGAGCATCTTGCCGATCAGCAGCGCGAGCGACGCCTCGGCAGCCTCGAATTCGTAGCCGGCGTGCTCCAATTCTTTGACGCGGTTCAAAATGGACTTCAACTCCGGCGTATCGTTCGTGAGCTTGAAGCCGAGTTCCTGCGCCTTGATGACGATGTTGCTGCGACCGGCGAGGTCGCTGATGAGCACGGTGCGCTGGTTGCCGACGAGCGCGGGGTCAATGTGCTCGTAGCTCGCGGTGAGCTTTTGCACGGCGTTGACGTGCGCGCCACCCTTGTGCGCAAACGCCGACGAACCGACCCACGGCTGGCGCGGATTGTGCCGCGAGTTCGCAATTTCATCCACGAACTGTGAAAGCTCCTTCAGCTTCGGCAATGATTTCGCAGGCACGCAGGTTTTTTCCAACTTCAAGGCGATGCACGGGATCACGCTGGTTAAATTGCAATTGCCAGTGCGTTCGCCGTAGCCGTTGATGGTGCCTTGCACATGCACCGCGCCGGCGTCGAGCGCGGCTAGCGCGTTCGCGGCGCCGAGGCCGATGTCATCGTGCGTGTGGATGCCGACCCTGCAATTCAATTTGCCGACCGCGACCTTGGTGATGGCGGAAACCTCGCCCGGCAGACAGCCGCCGTTGGTGTCGCAAAGCACGATGAAATCCGCGCCCGCTTTTTCCGCCGCCTGCCAGGTGGCGACGGCGTATTCGGGATCAAGTTTGTAGCCGTCGAAACAATGCTCGGCGTCGTAGATGACGAATTTGCCGTGGTCTTTCAGGAAGCGCACGGTGTCCGCAATCATCGCGAGATTTTCATCCGGCGTGCAGCGCAGGACTTCCTTCACGTGCAGCATCGAAGTCTTGCCAAAAATCGTCACGACCGGCGTTCCGGCCTCGATGAGCAGGCGCACCTGGTCGTCCTGCTCGACCGGCACACCCTTTCTGCGCGTGGAACCGAACGCAGCGAGCCGCGCATTCTTGAATTTCTTGCGTTTGGCCTGCGCGAAGAACTCGATGTCCTTGGGATTGCTGCCCGGCCAGCCGCCTTCAATGTAATGAACCCCGAATGCGTCGAGCTTCTCGGCGATGCGGAGCTTGTCCGCGACCGAGAAATTGATGCCTTCGCCCTGCGAACCGTCGCGCAGGGTCGTGTCGTAGATTTCAACCTGGGGTTTCATATTGGTCGTAAAAACGGATGCATACTATCTCTGAAAAATGCGGAAGTGGCAAATCGTAAAACGGGAGTCAACGGACAAATCAGAAACGACGAACTTTGCCTAACGCCCGCGCACACTTGTTAAGGGGCAAATGCCTTGAATGTTTTATCATCTAATTCAGGAGTCAGACTGTCTCTTTACCTGCATCCTCCTTGTTACTTCGTTCAGTAGATCAGTTTGGAAGCCCATCATTAGAGTCATCCATTTGGTCACACTCAAGTCGTAGTCAAGTATGGAGAGGAACTGACTCACGTTCAGGATGGTTTCAAGTCCGTCGATGCCGGTGTCGTGTCGTTTCGTTACGGAGACAGCATCCGAACTAGTATCCAAATTCTGTTCGTTAACTCTCCAATTCTCATGAAATACGTCATGCGTGGAAGATGAACGCACGAGTCGTCGCAATTTGGTGGTCCACTTAATTTTCATGGTTTGAAGGCTGAACCTCCATTTTATCCCTGTCCAAATTGATATTTCTTCGGCGCGGACAGTTCGTAATAAATCGGGAAAGGCGTTATACGTTTGAACCATTGCGCTTTGTCCAAGCGCGGTTAGATTTTGCGCGTGGAAGTTTGCGAATCCATTTCCTGTCCGTTTTGCGGGCAGGCGTCCGAGACGGTCACTCTTCGCCGCTTGGATTTTGAATGTGAGTTAATTTTGTTTTAATAATCAGTTTAACTAAAATCGGCTAATAAGTGCGTGACAAGTGCTT
>PLZL01000458.1 GCA_003152145.1 Limisphaerales bacterium | reverse complement strand
TGCGCTCGGAAAAAAGAGTGTGTTAGGCGCGGAACGGTAAAGCTTTCTCGTTCGATTCCGACTCCCGCCTTTAAGTCATGCCCACAATTGCCGGTCCAGGGAACGATATTGAATCGCCTCGGAAACGTGGTAGCTGGAAATCTTTTCCGTGCCCGCCAAATCCGCGATGGTTCGCGCGACTTTGAGGATCCGGTCGTAGGCGCGCGCGCTCAAATTCAAATCCGCCATCGCGTTCTTGAGCAGTTCCTTCGTCGTCTCGTCCAGTTCGCAGAATTGCTTCAACTCGCGCGTCCCCATCCGCGCGTTGCAGGTGATTTTGGGTTTGTCCTTGAATCGCGCGTGCTGCCGTTTGCGTGCGACGATGACGCGCTCTCGGATTTGCGCCGAAGTTTCGCCGGTGCGGTCGCCGGAAATTTCCCGAAACTTCACCGACGGCACTTCGACGTGCAAATCTATCCGGTCCAGCAATGGCCCGGAAATCCGGCCGAGATAATTCTGGATTTCGCGCGGCGAACTGTGCGATTCACCGGGCATTTTTCCGTCTGGAGTGCCGTTCGTTGCCTTTTTGTGAAAGGGTTGTGCACGTCGTCCGGAAGCTTGTTACCCCCGTTTGGACTCGCAGTTTCCCAATTTCCAAGGAGCCAACAACCCTTGGCGAACATCTCAGGAAGAAACGATTCTCGGCTGGACTCCGCCAATCGCAAGCGGCTCGAATACTGGGGGTTAGCAACCGAACCCTTAGCCTTTGGGAAACCGACCGAGTGTATCCGGCATGGACGTTCCAGATCCGGTTGACTGCCTATCTGGGCCATGATCCATTCACCAATCCGGCGCTTGGAAGCCCCAAGGGCAACGAAACATCATATGTTGCCTTTTTGTCACTCGACACCCCCGTCACGCTTGGCCAGAAGATGAAGCAAAACAGGTTGAAATTACGGAAAACGAGGAAGCAAATGGCCTTGGAATTAGGCGTCAGCGTCAAGACGCTTTGGGGCTGGGAAACAGACCGTTGGCTACCGACAAACGCATTATTCAAAATTGGATGAACGTTCAAATTTGCTTCAAATTTATTCACTCGTTCAATAGTCGATGCATTTGGGCCGACACATCCCGGCTGTCCATGGATTGCCCGCTCCGGCAGGCGGCTGTGTCGGGTAAATCAACGGGGGTGAACCGTCATAAGACGCCCAGCGTTCACGTTGTGACCCAATCAGGGCAGGTGCGCGCGATAAAACTGAATGCCTTGGCTCAGGGTGCCGTCTAGGAAGTAATTCGTGCCGCCATCAAAGATATAAGTCCCGACTGTCTGCCAGTTGGTGAAGTCGGCGGTCGTTTCAATGTTCATTGTAAAGCCGGCGGCGCCCGACATGCCGAAGCCAAACTGACCCGTGCCCAAAATGGGAGATTGCAAAAGTGGCGGCGGCAGGAGGCTCGTGGGAATTCCTTTGCGGACGGTGTTGTTGCCGAAGTCGGCCACGCACAGATTGCCGGCGGTGTCCACGGCAACGCCATATGGGTTCTTAACCGCTTTGAGCGGTTCACGCCATCTCACGCCTCTGGCTTTGCCGGAGGTCGCTGACAACCAGCGGCGATTTGATCATGGTCAGGCGAAAACAGGCCGGATTGACGCACAAACAGCTTGCCGCAAAAACCGGTATCCGGCTGAATTGGATACGGCGCTTTGAATTTGACCGGTGCCTGCCACCGCAGTCGGAGTGGGATTCGCTTCGGAAGTTCTTAAAACTCCCGCCCATGCCCATTTTGACATTTACACAGTCCAAGAAGCCGCTCGACAGAGGCCAAAAACCATCGGGGAACGCCTTCGGCAGCGTCGGCTGGAGTTGAAACTCTGCCTTTCCGAAGCCGCCCCACGTATGGGCGTTTCCGTCCCCACCTTGGGCCTATGGGAATTGGGCACGGTGTTCCCCAAGCACTGTTACCATGCCAAAATTACCGCATTTCTCGACCACGACCCGTTTCCGAAAGAAGGGTTCGATTCCTTTCACTCGCTCCCTTCATAATCAACGAGTTATGAATGTGTGCAGTAAATTGCTTAAGCAATAATCTTGTTCAGAACCTTTACGAATTCGCTCACGTCCAAATAATAACTTGGATACGCCTTACGAAGCGCCTCCATCGAATCCACAGAGACGAGAACCGTTTGCATTTCAGAAAACATGAGGGCAGAGAGCGGGCGCGGTAGCCCCTGATAAACTCTCTGCCCAAATGCATAACGAAAACATTTCTACTCCGGCGGTTGTCCAAACGCAACCGGTAAATCACCTCACTCAACCTCGCGCGCTCAAGCTGGCGTTGGACGTGCATCTGCACCGGCACGTCGTGGCCATGCAACATGACGGCAGCAGTCCCAAGCCGCCCCAGCGCTTCACGCCCCAAGGATTGCTGGCGTGGGTGCAAAAACAAATTGCCCAAGGCTGGCGTGTCGTCTCCTGCTACGAGGCCGGACCCTTCGGCTACAACCTGCACCGGCAACTCACCACCTTGGGGGCCACTATCCTTCTCGACCTCCGGCGGGTATTCAAGCCCCTCGCTGCGGATTGATTAATGCCATGCAATCCGTCGCTCCTTTAAGCCGGCGAAAAAAGCTCGGGTGGCGGTGGACGCGCTCACGCCCGCGCTCAGGAGAACCAAACTGGAGGGCTCGGGAACGGGAGCGGGGGAACAATACTGATATTCTGGAAGACCGCCGACCCGCCGTTGCTCGGTTTCACGGGATCATTTACAATCTGGAAATAGCCCCCGAGCGTGCTGCCGTTGCCTATGCCAAGG
>PLZL01000081.1 GCA_003152145.1 Limisphaerales bacterium | reverse complement strand
GGTGCCCGGTGTCGGGATCAATCCAGTCGGCCGGCAGTGAATTGGTGCCGGTCGCGGCGTGGGCACGGGATGCCAGCAGGCAGGCGCTGGACAGAAAAAGTGGAGCTGCTTTTTTGAAGGCAAACATGATTGTCATGATGGGAGTTTAGGAAATTCATTGGAGAGGCGCTACTGGAAAGGTTGAGGTTTCTTAATTCTTCAACTTTCGTTCGAGGATTTCTCCGGCGAGCGCAGGGTTCGCCTTTCCTTTGCTCAACTTCATCACCTGGCCCTTGAGAAAATTCAGTGCGGCCACCTTGCCGGATTTGAAATCATTCGCCGGGCCGGGATTGGCGGCAATGGCTTCGTCGCAAAATTTTTCAATCGCACCCGTGTCGCTGACTTGCGCTAGACCTTTTTCCTGAACGATCAGGGCAGGGGACTTGCCGGTCTCGAACATTTCGGCGAACACCTGCTGCGCGGTGGAACTGCTTATGGTTTTGGCATCAACCAAATTGACCAATTCAAGAATCGCGTCGGGTTTGAATTTGAGGTCGGCGAGCGTCAACGGTAGGACAGGCGCGACGCCTGTCTCTAGTTTTTCCGATCCGCCAAATTCCCGAATGGAGACAGGCGCGACGCCTGTCCTACGCTCATTCGCTTCAGCTAACTTCGCGCGCAGATTGTTGATGACCCAGTTCGCAATGGATTTCGGATTCTTCGATTGTTTGGCGATTTGCTCAAAATAATTTCCAAGCGGAACGTCATTTACAAAAGTTTCCGCGTCCGGCGCCGGCAGTTGATAATCGCGCATGAACCGCTGCTTCCGCGCCAGCGGCAATTCAACCACGCGCGATTTCACCTCGGCCAGCCACTCGTCGGTAGGCGCGAGCGGCATCAAATCGGGATCAGGAAAATAGCGGTAGTCGTGCGCGTGTTCCTTTGTGCGCATTTCCTCCGTCACGCCGGCCTCATCGTTCCAGCGGCGGGTGGATTGAATCAGCTTCCCGCCCTTTGTCACAACCTCGATCTGGCGTCGAATTTCGTATTCCAGCGCACGGCGCACACCGGAAAAGCTGTTCATGTTCTTGATTTCAATCTTTGCGCCGAGCTCCTTTGTGCCGACGGGCCGCACGGACACGTTCACGTCGCAGCGCACCATGCCTTTTTCCATGTCGCAATCGCTCACGCCGCCGTAAATCAAAATGTCCTTAAGCGCGTTGAGGTATTCGTAAGCCATGTCGGCGCTGGTGATGTCCGGTTCGGAAACAATTTCCATGAGCGGCACGCCGGCGCGGTTGAAATCCACGCCGCTGTTGCGCTCGAAATGGGAATTCTTGCCGACGTCCTCCTCCAGGTGCGCGCGGGTGATGCGCACGCGCGACAGGCCGCCGTTGAATTCAAACTCGACGTGGCCATTGGCCGTGGACGGTTTGTCGTATTGCGTAAGCTGGTAATTCTTCGGCATGTCAGGATAGAAATAACTTTTCCGGTCGAACTTGGCGAAGCGGGGGATCTCGCAATTCAGCAGGAAGCCGGTGAGCACCGTCAGGCGCAGCGCCTCGTCGTTNNGCGCAACCGCACCACATCTTCGATTTCGTTTTGAGCTGGACGTGCGTTTCCAGGCCGATGACCGCTTCGTATTCCATATTCGCGCGAGAAATTTAACCACAGATGAACACGGATGAACACGGATTTTTAATCGCATCCTTTACAAGCCGGCGCAATGGGAGTAAGTAAATTGATATGACGGCCACACAAATCATAGCCGAGATTGAGACGTTGCCATCGGATGACCGCGCCCGCGTCGTCGAATATGTTCGCCGCGTTGAAGACGATGCCATGCCCGCGAGTTTTCTTGAAGCATTGAAAGAACTTCGCGAAGGCAAGACCATTCCCATCGTGGACGAACACTTTGACCAGCCTCCCGTGTGAGCGCCACGTATAGCTTCGAGGCCGCGCCCGCTTTCTGGAAAAGTTACCGCAGGCTCATCCCAGCACATCAGGAGGCCGCGAAACACGCATGGCAAATTTTCAAGCGCGATCCATTTGATCCGCGCCTCGGCACGCACAAAATCCACTCCCTTTCTGCTCGTGCCAAAGAGACTGTTTATTCCGTCGTCGTGGCCGCTGACTTGCGCGTTGTTTTCGTCCTGCGCGGCAATACTGTTTATACTCTCGACATCGGTTCTCACGCGCTTTATCGGACATGAAAGATTGCTCGTTCTTGAAGCCAACGATTTCAGCCGCATTACTGCTGGCCGTGTTTTTTTCCGGCGACGCGCAGATTCCCAAATTCACCGGCCAGCCCACGCGCGGCGACGCAAGGCTGGCGGATTATTTTCGCAACGAGACCGCCGTGCTTTCGTCAAACTGCCTCGCAAATATCCAAACGCTGGACGACTGGAAATCAAAACGTGCCGAGTATCGCCGGCAATTGCAGGAAATGCTCGGTTTGTGGCCATTGCCGGAACGCACGGGTTTGAAGCCGGTCGTCACGGGGCGAATCACGAATGACGAATTCACGGTGGAGAAAATTTATTTTCAGGCATCGCCGGAACTTTACGTCACGGCGAATTTGTATCTGCCAAAAAGTCTGGAAAAGCCCGCGCCGGCGATTCTTTACGAATGCGGCCATATTCGCGCGGCGACAAACGGCATCAGTTTTGGGAACAAGGGATTTTATCAGGTGGACGGCGCGTGGTTTGCGCGCAACGGCTATGTCTGCCTGGTGCTTGACACCATGCTGGCGGGCGAGATTGAGGGCATTCACACCGGCACGCGCGATCGCGGCCTGTGGTGGTGGAATTCGCGCGGCTACACGCCGGCGGGCGTCGAGGCGTGGTTCGGCATTCGCGCGNNATCAAGGCCGCCGCGCCGCTCGCGGGCATGGCTGACGCGCAAAGCCACATGCTGGACGGCGTGATTGACAGTCACTGCGACTGTAATTTTTTTGTGAACATTTACCGCTGGGATTTTCCACAGGTTGCCGCGCTTGCCGCGCCGCGCCCGCTTCTGATTGGCGGCACGGACCGCGACCAACTGTTCCACCTCGACAGCACGATGCGCATTTATGAAAAAGTCCGGCGCATCTATCAGCTTTACGGCGCGACGACGAATCTGGCGCTCACCATCGCGCCTGGCCCGCACATGGAAACGCCGGAACTGCAACTGGCCGTGCTCCGCTGGTTCAATCGTTTTTTGAAAGGCGAGGAGCCGCCGGTGGCGATGGCCGCAAAGAAGTTTTTCGCGCCCGCCGAACTCAAGGTGTTTGAAACGCTGCCAGCCGATTCGATCAACACCAACATCGCGGATACTTTCGTGCCTTTGGCGAAGCCTGAAAAGAGATCAGCGGGTGAACTCCGCGCAGTTCTGCGCCAAAAAGTTTTCTCGGCCTGGCCGGATGAGGCAACGCCGGCGCTGGAGCCTGTGCGCATGTTTTCCATCGAGCGTGACGGAGTTCGCTTCAGCGCGTGGGATTTCACCAGCCAGCATGATGTTCTGTTGCGGTTCTATTTTCTCGAAAACGCGGCGGCCAAACCGGCTGGGATGATCTCGCTTCATGTTCTCGATCAGCCAGGTTGGACGAACTGGCTGGCCGCCGTGAGTGCGGAATTTGCGGATGGATTGAACAACGAACTTACGGAGCCGAACTCACCCGGCGCAAATCCCGGCGCGCTTGAAAAACTGAAACTTGAGCTGTCGGAGAAAAACGCCGCGCTCGCCTTCTTCGCGCCGCGCGGTGTCGGGCTGGATGCCTGGTCCGGCGGCGACAAGCGCCTCACGCAAATCCGGCGGCGTTTCATGCTGCTTGGCCAGACTCTCGACGGGATGCGGGCGTGGGACATCCGCCGCGCGATTCAGGCGATTCATTTCGTGCGGGGAGGGGATCCGGCACAAGTCGGATTGCGCGCGAATGGCGCGATGGCCGCGAACGCGCTCTATGCCACGTTATTTGAACCGACCGTGAGCGCGCTGGATTTGGTGAACCTGCCAAAATCGCACATGGAAGGACCGGATTATTTGGGCGTGCTCAAGGTGACGGACATTTCGCATGTGAAGGATGCCGTCGCCGATAGTGTTGAACTGAAACTTGAAACGCAGTAACCCGTATTTTTGAATCAAGCCGTGGCCGGGCCGGTTCCGGTTTGGATGGCCGTGCGCCGGGAGCGTTTGCGCAGAAACCATTCGTGGAAGGATTCCATGTAGAGGTAAATCACCGGCGTGATGTAGAGCGTAAGCAATTGCGAGGCGACCAATCCGCCGACGACGCATAGGCCGAGCGGACGGCGTCCTGCGCCGCCGGTGCCGAGACCAATCGCGATGGGGAGCGTGGCCATGAGAGCGGCCATTGTGGTCATCATAATCGGACGGAAGCGCAACAGGCAGCCTTCCGTAATCGCGTCGTGCGGATTTTTCCCATGTTCCCGCTGTGCGGTGATGGCGAAGTCAATCATCATGATGGCATTTTTCTTCACGAGGCCGATGAGCATGATGAGGCCGACGAAGCCGTAAATGTTCAAATCCATGCGAAACAGCATCAGCGTCAGCAACGCGCCCATTCCCGCTGACGGCAGGCCGGACAAAATTGTGAGCGGATGAATGAAACTTTCGTAAAGGCAGCCGAGGATGATGTAAATGACCAGAATCGCGGCGATGAGCAGGAATCCAAGCCCTTTCTCGGACGATTGAAAAACCTGCGCCGCGCCCTGGAAACTTCCGGTGATGGTCACGGGCAGATGCAAATCGCCTTCAACTTTTTGAACTTGTGCGACGGCGGTGCTCAACGACACACCCGGTGCGAGATTGAATGAGATGGTGACGGCGGGCAATTGGCCGACGTGCGAAATGCTGGTCGGGCCGATGCTGCGCGTCAAATTGGCGACGGCGCTCAAGGGAACGAGTTTATTGGTAAGCGAGGATTGAATGTAGAGCCGCGCGAGCGCGTCGGGATCGAGTTGAAATTGCGGCAGGACTTCAAAGAGCACCCACCATTCGGCGACGTCGGCATAAATTGTCGAAACCTGCCGTTCGCCAAAAGCATCGTAGAGGGCATTTTCGATTTGTTGCGAGGTGACGCCAAGCGCGGCGGCTTTGTCGTGGTCAATTTCCATGTTGACCTGCGGCGAGGCGATTTGCAAATCGCTGTTCACGTCCTGAAAGCCCGGTTGCTGTTTCAATTTGTCCATGAGAATCGGCGCCCAATGAAACAATTCCTTCACGTCCGTGTCCTGCAGGCTGTATTGGTAAAGCCCCTTGCTCGAAAAACCTCCGATGTTGACGATCGGCGGGACTTTCAGATAGACGTTCAAACCGGGAACCTGCGCGAGCTTTGGACGCAGTTCCTGGACGATTTGCGACGCACTCAATTTTCGCTTGTCCTTCAAACTGAAGAACAGACGTCCGTTGTTCAGCGGGCTGCCGCCGATGAATGAAATGACGCCGTTGACGTTCGGGTCGGCCTGGACAATTTTCATCGCCTCGAGCTGGTGCGTCCGCATCGCGTCGAAGGAAATGTCCTGCGACGTTTCAGTCGTGCCGATGATGCGCCCGGTGTCTTCGTCGGCGAAAAATCCCTTCGGAATCACGACGAAGAGAATTGCCGTCAGCACCAGAATGGCGAACGAAAGAACCAATGTCGCGCCGCGATGCCGCATGACGGTTTGCAGCGTGCGCATATAGCCGCTGCGTGTCCGGTCGAAAAACCGCTCGAAGAAATTGTAAAGCCTGCCATGTTTTTTTTGTTTCTCCGAATGAACGAACCGGCTGCACATCATCGGCGTGAGCGTCAACGAAACGAAACCGGACGCGAGCACGGCCACGACAATGGTCACGGCAAATTCATGCAGTAATCGCCCAAGCAATCCGCCCATGAACAAGACCGGGATAAAGACCGCGGTGAGCGACAGCGTCATGGAAATGATCGTGAAGCCGATTTCGCGTGAGCCGACAATCGCGGCTTCCATCGGCGGCTCGCCATTTTCCATGTGGCGCACGATGTTTTCGAGCATGACAATCGCATCGTCCACGACGAAGCCGACGCACAACGTTAGCGCCAGCAGCGAAAGATTATCCAGGCTGTAACCGAGCAGCGCCATCACGCCGAACGTGCTGATGAGCGACATCGGCAGTGCCAGGCTTGGAATAAGTGTCGCGGACAAATTTCGCAGAAACAAAAAAATTACCAGCACAACGAGACAAATGGCGATGAACAGCGTGCTCTCAACGTCATGCACGGATTGGCGGATGTTGTAGGAGCGGTCAATGGCCACGTCCAATTTCACTCCGGCGGGAATTTCCTCGCGGAATTGCGGCAGCAAGTTTTTGATGTTGTCCACCACTTCCACCGTGTTCGCGCCTGGTTGGCGAAGGATCGCCAGCACCACGGCCCGCGAACCGTTATACCAACCGGCGACCTTGTCGTTCTGCACGCTGTCGAGCACATTGCCCAGTTGTTCCAGCCGCACCGGGCTGCCATTTCGATACGCGACAATGAGCGGACGGAATTCCGCCGCGTTATTCAATTGGCCGTTGGCCTGAACGGTGAAGGCCTGGTGCCGGCCGTAAAGAATTCCGAGCGGCTGGTTCACGTTGCCGGTTTCCACGGCCTGCTCGACCTGGTCAATTCCGAGACCGTAAGCCGCGAGTTTGTTTGGGTCCACCTGGACGCGGACGGCATATTGTTGCGAACCGAAGACGTTGACTTGCGCGACGCCGTTGACCATCGAGATGCGCTGCGCCATCAAATTTTCCGCGTAATTGTCCACGGCTGAAAGCGGCAGTGTGTCCGACGACATCGCCAGAAAAATGATCGGGAAATCCGCCGGATTGACTTTTCGATACGTTGGCGGCGACGGCATGTTCGGCGGCAGTTGCCTCGCTGCCTGGGCAATCGCTGCTTCGACGTCCTGCGCCGCCGCGTCAATGTTCCGGTCGAGCGTGAATTGCACCGTGATGTTCACCGAGCCGAGCGAGCTGGACGACGACATCGAATCCACGCCGGCGATGGTGGACAATTGTTTTTCCAGCGGCGTCGCGACGGCGGACGCCATCGTTTGCGGACTTGCGCCGGGCAGGCTGGCCGAAATCTGGATCGTCGGATAATCCACGTTCGGCAAATCGCTCACCGGCAGTTCGCGAAAACCGATCACGCCCGCCAGCAAAATGCCCGCCATGACCAGCGTGGTCATCACCGGGCGGCGGATGAAAAGCTCGGGAACGCTCATGGCAAATTAAAATTCAACATTCACTTTGCCGTTGAATTTGTGGACGCGGCGGGTTCAGCGGAACTCTTGACACTGACTTTCACATTCGGCGCGAGGCGAAGTTGTCCGTCCGTTACGACCGTTTCGCCGGCTTTCAACCCTTTTTCAACAACCGTTTCGCCGTCATACGCAATGCCAATCTTCACCGGACGTTCTTCAACAAACTGGCTTGCTGCGTTTGTCGGATCCACTTTCACGATGTAAATGTATTGCCCGTTTTGTCCGGTCTCAACCGCTTGCGACGGAACAACAATCGCGTTCGTCAATTCCGACAGCGTCAGCGTGACGGTCACAAATTGTCCCGGCCAGAGCGCGTCATTTTCATTCGGGAATGTGGCTTTGAGCAGAATTGTTCCCGTCGTCATGTCCACCGAGTTGTCCACAAAGGTCAATTCGCCCTGCGGCGGTGGCCCGTCCATGTTCTCGAATGTCACCGCCACCTGCAAAGTTTTGTCGCGCATTTCCCGTTTGATTTCCGGCAGGAATTGCTCCTGCACGCCGAACTGGACGTAAATCGGGTGAATTTGATTGATCGTCAGCAACGTGTCGTCCGGCGCCTTGACAACGTTGCCTTCGTGAAATTGCAGGCCGCCGGTGACGCCGTCGAACGGTGCGCGGATTTCGGTGAATTCCAGATTCAGTTGCGCGTTCGTCACCGCTGCCTGATCCACCGCGAATGTGCCGGTGAGCGCGTCGAAGCCCGCCTTGCTGGTGTCAAATTCGTCCTGCGAAACCAGTTTTTGCTCGAACAATTTTTGCTCGCGGTCGAACTGGATTTTTGCATTTTTCATTTGCGCCGTGTCACGCGCCAGCGCCGCCTTGGCCGCTTCCAGCGCCGCCTGCGACGGGCGTGGATCAATCGTGAAAAGCAGCGCGTTCGATTTTACCTCCGAGCCTTCCTTGAAATGGACTTGCTGCAAAATGCCACCGACTTGCGGACGGATCGTCACCGATGAAACCGGCATCACATGACCGACGGGCGGCGGGTCAATCTGCACCGGCACATTTGTGGCAATCGCTTTGGCGACTAGCACCGGCGCGTCCGCGCCGCTTTTTTTCGACGAACCGCCCGAACAGCCGCCGGCAAGAATTGCCGCCAACGCGAAGATGGATGGGAAAAGGATTTTTTTCATGGCTGGTTATTTTACAAAATTGATTTTGACCCGGTCGCCGTGCGCCGGTCGAAACGCCACCGCAAACCGGCGCAAAAATTCGGCGCGCTCTTTTTGGAATTTGGGATCGGAAACCGAACGCCCCATGATGAGGCGCGTCAATTGGGGGAACGCCGCCGGAAACATCGTCAGCGACCGCATGGCCAGCATCACGTGGCGCGGGTCGAATTCGGCGGAGATCTGGCCGCGAACTTGCCGCTGCCGGATGCGTTCCAGCCCCCGCGCCGTCGCCGCCCGCCGGTTTTTTTCGTCAATCACTTTATGCGCGTTGCCTTGCAGCGCTTCCCATTCAAACAGGCGAACCCAGTCTGTGTCGTTGCACGCGGCATCGAACCAAAAGGGGAGGCTTTCCGCCGGGTCGCCCGACAGCGTTTCGGCCCACGCCTGCCGCCCGGCGATTTTCCGGCGCAGCACCGCCTTGAACAAACCTTCCTTGTTGCCAAAATAATGGTAAAGCATCCGCTTGTTGATCGCCGCGCGGCGGGCAATAAAATCCACGCGAGCGCCGGCGAAGCCCTTGGCGGCGAATTCCTTGAGCGCGGCGGCCAGAATGCGCTCGCGCGAGCGTTCCGGATTCCGTGTCGCCACACCGGGGTTGTTTTCGACCGGACGGATCATGAATTGGGTGTTAAGTAACCATCAAGTTACTTGAAACGCAAGCCTGATTATGGGTGCAATTGAGCTTGGTTATCCCGAGGCCGGCCCCGGCGAATCCGGGTGATTATTCGCCTGCCGGATTTCACGGATCATTTTTGCCGCCGCCTCCTTGGAAAGTCCGTGCGAAACGGAGACGCCAAATCGCCGCTGCAAGATAATCCTCCACGCGGATCCATTCGCCTTCGAATTTCACCTGGCCGGTCCAGGCGCAGACGGTGACGTTCTGCCGCAGATGTTCAAGCCGGAGCAGGATGGCGACAACGGCGATGAGCGCGATGGCCGTCACGCCCACCAGGACGAGCGAGACGGTCTGGTCGAAAAGGAATCTAGCCTCGGCGGATTGCTGCCGCGTGACCAGCAAATCTGTCTGCTGTTCGCACATGCGGAACAGCACATTGCGGATCTGGTTGATGGTGTCCCGGCCCTGGTCGGTCAGCGCCACCGCCACGGCGTCCGCCGAATGGGTTTTGCTGAAGGCGAGGGTGTCGGGATTGGGGCCCAGCCGCTTGGCGATGAGACTTTGCAGTCCGGCCAGATTGGTTTCCTGAACCGGATTGCCGCTAACCAGAATTTTCAATTTTTGAATATTATTGTTGATGGCAGCCATGGCGGTGTCATGCAGGGAAAAATAGTCCGGACGGCTGGTCAGGAGATAGCCGCGCTGGCCGGTTTCGGCGTCAGCGATGTGCGCCTGGGTTTGCTCCAGAATGTTCAAAACATTGTAGGTTTGGGTCACGGAGGCAAACGCGGCGTTGAATTGGCCGTTCGTCAAATGGGTCACCCAAACTATTGCCAGCAGTGCAAACGAAGGCAAAGCCAGCCCCAGCCAAAACACAGTTTTGTGTATGCTTTGCGTTGGTATCATGGGATAATCGTCTGGTTCACATTGCCGGCTTCTGTTTATGCCACGCGGTATTCATTTCATAAGCGTGGACAATTTTCAAGAGCGTTTCCTCGCCGAAGGGTTTGCCGAGCAATTGCAGACCAATGGGCAGCTTTGGGTTTTTCGTGAAGCCGCACGGAATGCTGATGCCGCAGATGCCCGCCAGGTTGCACGCCAGAGTGAACACGTCACACAGATACATTTGCAGCGGGTCGTCGAATTTCTCGCCAATCCTGAATGCCGCAGTCGGTGTGGTGGGCGTGACGATGGCGTCCACTTTTTCAAACGCCTTGAGAAAATCGTTGCGGATGAGCGTGCGGACTTTCTGCGCGCGTAAATAATATGCATCGTAATAACCGCTGCTCAAAACGTAAGTGCCCAAAATAATTCTCCGCTTCACTTCCGCGCCAAAACCCGCGCCGCGCGTCCGGCAATAAAGTTCAATCGGGTCAGCGCCGTCCACTCTCGCGCCATAGCGGATGCCGTCGAAGCGCGCGAGGTTCGCGGACGCTTCAGCGGGCGCGATGATGTAATAAGTCGCCGCTGCGTAATCCGTGTGCGGCAGAGAAATTTCCATGATCTCCGCGCCCAACTCCTGAAATTTTTTCACGGCGGCGTCAATCGCGGACTTCACCTCCGCATCGAGTCCGCCAATCATGTATTCCTTCGGCAGGCCCAGCTTCAAGCCCCTGATGTCGCCGGTCAGCGCGCGGGAATAATCAGGCACGAGTTGCGGCACGCTGGTCGAATCGCATGAATCGTGTCCGGCAATGACACCGAGCATCGTCGCCGCGTCGCGGACGTCCTTGGTAAAGGTGCCGATTTGGTCGAGCGACGATGCAAACGCGACAAGGCCGTAGCGCGAGACACGGCCGTAAGTCGGCTTCAAACCGACGCAGCCGCACAGCGCAGCCGGCTGGCGGATCGAGCCGCCGNNCCGCCGGTGTCCGAGCCGAGCGCGGCGATGGTTTCGTCCGCCGCGACCGCCGCCGCCGAGCCGCCGGACGAGCCGCCGGGAATGCGCGTGGTGTCCCACGGATTGCGCGTGATGCCGAACGCGGAATTTTCCGTCGAGCTACCCATGGCGAATTCGTCCATGTTC
>PLZL01000135.1:5294-5898 GCA_003152145.1 Limisphaerales bacterium | reverse complement strand
AGTTCGAGCAGATGGAACTGGAGTTTTTCATCAAGCCGGATGAAGTGGTGGAGGCCATTTGCGGAAACGTGGCGACGGCGGCGGAAGTGTTTGGAGTTCCGCCTTCAGGCGGCACCGAACCGGCCAAAGCCGGAACTCCAAACCCGGCAGCCAACTGGGGCTGGGAAGTCTGGCACAAGTATTGGGTGGAGCAACGCATCGCGTTTTACGAAGGCATCGGCCTGCCGCGCGACACACTCGGTTTTCACCAGCAGACGCCGGTGGAACTCGCGCATTACGCGCGCGCCTGCACGGATATTTTGTTCAAGTTCCCGTTCAGCAAGAAGGACGAGGAGGGCAACGTGGCCGGCGACGAACTGGAAGGCATCGCCGCGCGCAGCGATTTTGACTTGAGCCAGCACGCGCGCTTCTCCGGCAAGCCGATGGGCGTGTTCGACGAGGAATTGCGCGCTGCGTGGGCAAAATTGCCGAAGGAAAAACAGGATGATTTGTGGAGGCGTTACTACGACAATCGGAAAAATTATCTTTTGAAATCTGGCGTTGAATCCGAGCCTGCACAGGAGCAGGCGACGGAAGACGCGAACGGTCTGGCTAAAGGCCAATA
>PLZL01000135.1:0-5264 GCA_003152145.1 Limisphaerales bacterium | reverse complement strand
GTGTTTTACGACGAGGCCGGTTCGATTGGCCGCCGCTATGCGCGGCAGGACGAGGCCGGCACGCCGTTCTGCGTGACGATTGACTTCGACACGCTGGGCGAGAAACCGGAGCTGCTCGACACGGTAACGGTGCGTTACCGCGACGACGGCAAACAGGAACGCTTGAAAATTTCTGAACTTTTGGACTTTTTGCTGTCTAAAATCCGCTGATGTCCGACACGGTAACAATCTGGGAGCCACCGAAAAAGCGCGCGCCGACGCTGTATTTCATCATCGCGATCAAATTGACCAAGGGCGCGCTGCTGCTGGCGATTGCCATTTGGTTTTTTGTGCTGGCGAGAAAAGACTTGCCCGATTTGTTCGACCGGTTTCTGCGTTGGATAGATATTGATCCTGAGAAAAGGTTTTTTGCGAACATCGGCGACTGGCTGGACACCCTTACGCCCGGCAACGTGCAGGCCGTTGCAACCGTCGCGTTGATTTACGGGCTGTTCCTGCTGATCGGTGGCACCGGGCTGGCGTTTCGCGCGAAGTGGGCCATCTGGCTGGCCATCGGCGAATCCGCGTTTTTCATCCCGATTGAAATCTACGAATTAGTCCGCAAGCGCAGGCCGGGATTGCCGGACGAACCGCGCCCGGAATTTTTCCACCACCCTAAAATCAACCTTCTGATTGTGCTGGCGTTGAATATTTTGATCGTCTGGTATCTGCTCCAAAACCGGAAGCGGCTGTTCCGCCATCACCACTGATTTTTCCCGCGTGACCGCGCGCCCGGCTTGTGGCATCGTCATGTGACAACCAATGAACGACACATTGCCGTTTGAAATTTCAGAATTCGAGCAGCTCCTGCGCAAGCCGAATGGCGACCCGACGGGCTTGGCCGGTTTTTTCAACAGCGGCGAGGTCTGGGTGACGCGTGTGCCCGCCCGGCTGGACGTGATGGGCGGCATCGCCGACTATTCCGGCGCCAACGTCTGCGAAGCGGTGCTGGGCCGCGGCATGTTGATGGCGTTGCAAGCGCGCACCGACCGAACACTGCGCATCCGCTCGGTCCAGGTCGGCCACCGCAGCCTGCCCGTCGAGACGCGCATCCCGCTGGATTACCTGACCTCGGGCGATGCTGTCGGCGCCTACACGCAAATGCGCGAGCTTTGCCTCGCCAATCCGCTGGCCACCTGGGTGGCCTACATCGGCGGGAGCATTTTTACCTTGTTGAAGGAGGAATCCATCGAATTGCCTTACGGTTTCAGTTTCATGTTGTTGAGCGCGGTGCCGATGAACGTGGGCATCGGCAGTTCCGCCGCCGTGGAAATCGGCACGCTGTCGTGCCTCAACGCCTATCTCGGCCTCAAACTCGACGGCGCGCGCATCGCGCGGCTGGGGCAGATGGCGGAAAATCACGTCGTCGGCGCGCCATGCGGCATCATGGACCAGATTGCCGTGGCCAGCGGCCGCGAAAGCAAACTCACGCACATCCTCTGCCGGCCCGGCTCGATTGCGGGCGAGGTTGAAATCCCCCCCGGCACCGGCTTCGTCGGCATCAACTCGATGGTCCGCCATTCCGTCGCCGGCAACGCCTACGGCAACGTCCGCATCGGCGCATTCATGGGCAAAAAAATCATCAACGAAATCCGCGCCCGGACGGGGCGCGCGGCATTGAATTATCTCACCGAGATTTCTTCCGGCGAACTGAATGCGGAATATCAGAAGCAAATCCCCGAAACCATCCTCGGCTCGGATTTTCTCGCGCAATACAAGACACACGACGACCCGGTGACGACGGTGCAGCCGGATGCGACCTACCGTGTTGCCGGTCCCACGCGGCATCCCATCGGTGAAAACGAGCGCGTGCTAAAATTCATCGAGGCGCTGCGCGCGGCTTCCGGCGGCGACGAACGCGCCTGCGTCGAGGCCGGCGAAATGATGTATGGCGCGCACGAAAGTTACCGCGACAACTGCCGGCTCTCAGTGCCGGAGGTTAATTTTCTCGTCGAGGCCGTCCGCAAACGTGGTCCGGAAAACGGGCTTTTCGGCGCAAAAATCACTGGCGGCGGCACCGGCGGAACCGTGGCCGTGTTCGGCAAAATCGAGGCGCTGAAAGAACACATCGCGCAAATCGCCGTCGAATTTTCCCGGCGCGTCGGTGTGATGCCGGACATTTTTGAGGGCATGTCGCCCGGAGCGATTGAATTCGGCGCCAAACGTTATGCCTTTGGCGCGAATGGCTGGAAGCGATTCGACGTTTGAAAATGAAAGTCCGCAAAGCCGTCATTCCCATCGCCGGACTCGGCACGCGCCATTTCCCGGCGTCGCACGCGGTGAAGAAGGAACTGTTTCCGGTGGTCGGCCCGGACGGCGTCGCCCGCGCCTTGTTTCATTATCACCTGCTCGAACTCGAAGCCGCCGGCATCGAAGAGATTTGCATCATTGTCCAGCCGGGCGAGGATGAAATGGTGCGGCATTATTTGCGCGGGCCGGGCGGCGATTATCTCAAGCGGCTCGAAAAACATCCCGCGCTGCTCCGCGAGGCGGGACAGATGCGCGGTTTTGAGAAACGTGTCAGCTTTGCCGTCCAACGTGAGCAGGAAGGTTACGGCCATGCGATTTTCCAGACGAAGAAATTTGCCGGCGGCAAAATGGTTCTGCTGGCGCTCGGAGACCATTTGTTTCGCGGCCAGCCTGTTTCGCCTTATCGCGAACTGGCGGACACGGCAAAAATTTCCGGCGGCAAAAGTGTATCCGCCGTGAATCGAATTTCAGCAAACGAACTGAAAGGCTATGGCACGATTGCCGGAACACGCCGCACGGCAAACCCGCGCCTGATTGACGTTTCGCTCATTATCGAGAAACCCGCCGTGGCAGTCGCGCAGGAAAAATTGCGCGTTGACGGTCTGCCCGCCGGAACCTGGCTTGGCTGGTTCGGACTGCACCTGCTCGCGCCTTCGATTTACGAGGTGCTGGAGGAAATGATTCGGGACGATGTTCGCGACCAAGGCGAGTTTCAACTGACCCGCGCGCAAGAAATCCAGCGCCGGCGCGAAGGCTATCTCGCGTTGGAAATGACTGCGGCGGAACGGTTTGATTTCGGCGTGCCGGACGATTTCGTCCGGAGTCTCCCGGCGTTCCGGAGCGCGTCATGATTTTGTCGCGAATTTTTTGCTTGCATTGGGCGCGGGCAGTGCTTAATTAAACGGTATTGTTTGAATTAGTCCGACGATAGATTTGATGCCAAAACTTACAGTTATGCCACAACCGTCGAGGGTGTCTTGAGCCGCCCTTTCCCTTCACGCCATTCTTCGTCCGATTCGTTTCTTCGGGTCAACGGCAAAATCCGTGCCCGCGAAGTCCGGGTCATCGGAGTGGACGGGAACCAACTCGGTGTCATTTCCCTCAACGAGGCGTTGACCCTGGCGCGCCAGCATGGCGTGGACCTTGTGGAAATCGCCGCCGCCGCCGTGCCGCCGGTCTGCCGGCTCGTAAACCTCGGCAAATTCCGTTACGAGAAAGCCAAGAAGGAAAAGGAATCCAAAAAGCACCAGCACGCCTCGATGGTGAAGGAAGTCCAGTTGAGTCCGCGAATTGATCCGCACGACCTCGGCATCAAGGTCCAGCACGCGATCGGCTTTTTGTGCGAGGACATGAAGGTGAAGGTGGCGCTCAAATTCCGCGGCCGGGAAATGGCGCACCAGGAATTCGGTTTTGAGGTCATCAAAAAATTTGTCGCCGCCGTCGCGCCCTTCGGCCATCCCGATTTTCAGCCGAAGCTCATCGGTCGTGGCATCAACGCGATGATCAGCCCGCTGCCGCGAAACAAACGCGGGAAAAATCCGTATGCGGTTGAAGGCGGTTCCATGCCCGCTGCGGAAAACAATCATCCCGCCGCATCGCCGCAAACCAGCAAGGTCCCCGTCACGAACGAGCTGCCCCCGGACGGTTTTGTGAACAATCCGTTCACCAAGCTCGAAGCGAAATGATGTGACGAGTGGCGGGATTCGCGTCACGCGCCGCCGCCGTTCGCCGCGCGGAATTCGCCCGCCAGTGCCGGCAGCCGGCAGTTGTCACAGACGGCATTCGAGTGTTCGCAAAAATCGCGGACGATTTGCATCAAGCCCTGTTGCTCCGCCGCGCTTCGCAACGCGCAGCGGCTGGAAGTTCCGAGCAGCCGCTGCCGGGCCAGTTTCAAAACCGAATTGTCCTCCGCCGCCGGCCAGTCAAAATAGCGCCGCTCGATTTCGAGCCGCAGCGTTGTGTTTTTGCCTTCCGCCGCGCGAGCCCACAGCCACGGCAGAATCACATTCACTGCCAAATCCGTCGCGCGCGGTGCGCCCAGCAACGGCTGCGGTTTTGCCAGCCGCGCTGATTTGAATGTCCAGTGCCACGACCAGAATTCATCGCGCTCAACCTGCAAAATCTCCAGCAACGAACCGGGCACCGCGTTGTCCGCCAGGTCGGCGGCGCACCAACCTTCAATTTTTGAAATCAAATTCTTGTCCGCCAGCCAGTGTGCCGCAAGCGCCAGCCGCCGCTGCGGGTGATTCGCCGGACGCAGGCCGTGAAACTTCCAGACAGCGCGCGGCAAGATACAATCCGCAAATCCGTCGCGCTCGCGCCACCAGCAATCNNCAGGCCGCTGACGCCGAGCAGACGCGCTTGGAATGCAAATGGCGATTTGGCGCCCGGCGACCAGAGCAAACGGGATTCCGCCAGATTTTGCATCGGCCAGGCGTTGTGTTTGTAGCCGAGCGCGCGGAATAAGCCCTCCCACAAGGCCTGTTCCCAGCCGGCATGCCGCGCCCGGGCGGAAAATTGCGCGGCCTTGGACTCCAAACGGACGCGGGCGGCCTGGTGCAAAAGCCCGGCGAGTTGCGGTTCATCAAGTTCGCGCAGTGGCGCGGAACATTTGCCGCGCAGCTTTTCGGGAAAGGCGGCGGTGGATTCGCTTTCGAGCCATAAACTTAATTCGCCGAGCGGCGCGTCGAGCGCCGTTTTCAATGACAGGACTGCGGGAACATTTTCAGCCGGCCTCGCGTCTTCCCAGATGACGTGCAGGATGACATTTTTGAAANNGAAAATCCGGCCCGCCTTCGAGGCTCGCGAAACCGGGATGAAGCACGCGGACGGTTTTCCCGTCCAAAGTTTTCAACTGGTCGCGCCGCAGTCGCTGATGCCGCCAGACAGCCTGGAGCAGACGCTCGGTGGGGAAACCGTTCTCGTCGCGCAAAACGTCCGCGGTGCGGCACTGGCTGCGCCAGACGGCGTAAAAA
>PLZL01000416.1 GCA_003152145.1 Limisphaerales bacterium | reverse complement strand
GCTTGACCGGTTTTAAAATTTGAGCATCCGCCATAGCCTCGACAATCGCACCCCCCATGCCGCCGCTCAAGAAATGCTCCTCAAGCGTGATGATTTTGGCATACGGCGCGAGGACGCGCTTCAACACCGCGCAGTCAATCGGCTTGATGCGAAAGGCGTCAATGATGGCAACCTTGTGCCCCTGCTCCGCGAGCATAGTGCGGACTTCTTTCGCGATGTGCGTCGCAATGCCGGAAGCGATGATGCAGGCTTTTTCACCGGGCTCAACTTCCACCAGACCGTCCCGTAGGAAGCGTTGGTCGCCCTTCGCATAAACATCCGGCAAGAAGGCGCGGTCGAGACGGATGTAACGCAGCGCGGGCTTGGTGTAGGTGAGTTTCGCGGTGGCGACGGTGGATTCCGTGTCGCTGGTGGTCAGAATTTCAATTCCGCCGAGCGCCCGCATGCAGGAAATGTCCTCGGTGGCGTAGTGCGTCGGGCCAGCGTCATTGTAGCTGTAACCGACGCCGTTGCCGATGATGGTCATGGGCAAAAACATCGAGGCGATGGCCACTTTAATTTGTTCGTAACAGCGCAACGTCACGAAGGGCGCCATGGCGTAGGCATAGACGATTTTGCCGTTCTGCGCGAGACCGGCGGCCACGTCCATGACGTTTTGTTCAGAGATGCCGCCGTGGATGAACTGGCCGGGCAGTTCGATGCGGAAACGATCAAGCGCCTTCGCGCCGAGGTCCGCAGTCATGAAATAAATGTTCGGGTTCTTTTTCGCGGCGGCAAATATCTCGTCAATAAATGCGTCGCGCGGGAGGATTTTGGGAGCTTCACTCATGTTAAATGGGAAAGTTAGGCGGGTTCAGCCGCCAATTCGCGCCGGGCCTGGGCGATTTGTTCTTCGTTGGGCATTTTGTTATGCCAATCGGGCCGGTTCTCCATGAAGGAAACGCCCTTGCCCTTCACAGATTTGGCGACGATGACGATGGGCGACTTGATTTTGCCCGAAGTCGCCACGTCAAGCGTCTGTGTCACTTCGGCCATCGAATGTCCATCAATTTCGATGGTGTGCCAGCCGAAAGCACGCCATTTGTCGGCCATCGGGTCGAGGCGCACACATTTTTCGGTGTGGTCCATGATGATGCAGCCGTTGCGATCCACGAACACGACCAAATTGTCCAGCCCCGCGTGCGCCGCGAACAGGGCGGTTTCCCACGTCGAACCTTCGTAACATTCGCCGTCGCCGATGATCACGAAGCTGCGGATTTTTTTCCCATCGCGCTTGGCCGCCAGACAATGGCCCGCCGCCAATCCGATGCCGTGGCCCAACGAGCCGGTGATGGCTTCAATGCCCGGAATGCTCGGGTCGGGATAAAATCGGAAAACGCCGTTTGCCTTCGTGAATTTCAACAGCTCGCCCTTCGGAACGAAACCGAGTTCCTCAAGAATCGGATACAAAACCATCCCGGCGTGGCCCTTGCTGATGAACACGCGGTCACGGTCGGGGTCTTTGGGGTTTTGAGCGTTGTATTTCAAGTAGCCACCGTAAAACAAGGCGACCACGATTTCTGTGCAGGAGGAGGAAGAAGGGAAGTGCCCTTTTTTGGAGCGCACCACCATTTCGAAAATTTCCCGGCGCAACCACGCACACTTCTTTTTCAGTTCGGCCAAGTTCGTCATAAATCGTTTGCTGGTTCAGATAGTGAACGCTCATTATCGGGCAGCCGACGGGGAACGCCAGTCAAAAATTGCGGGATCTTTCTCCTCCATTGAATTTCACACGTCGTTCAAAAGCCGGCACAAGGCCGGGATTTTTTCGGCTTCCAGTTCGGGATAATTGCCGATGTATGCGCCGAAAAAGTGGACGTGATTTACTTTCGGATATTTTTTGTATTCGTCCGGCATCAGCTTGCGCATGAACGGCTGGCGCAACTGGTTGCCGCCGCCGGAGGTGCCGCGTCGGAACTCAATCTTCCGTTCACGGAGCGTCTTTTCAATCCGATTCCAAAGCGCCTGATTCGGTTCGCGCAAAACCAGGGTGAACGCGTAGTTGCAACTGCCCTCGCGTTCGAACTCGGTGAAGTAACGCTTCGGGTCAAGGCCATCGAGGAAACAATTCAGGTTGCGCGTGCGGATTTGATTCCGCTCGTCAAGCCGTCTTAATTGCGAACGTCCCATCACCGCGTTCATTTCCGTGCTGCGAACGTTGTAGGCCGGAAACGCAAAGATGAAATCGGGATTCAAATCCGGCCATTCGGTTTTATAGCGATTCTTCAGCGCATCGGATTTGCTTTCGCGCACCATGCCGTGCGAACGGAACATGCGGAGCATATCGTAAAATTCCGGGTCGTTCGTGCAAACCATGCCGCCTTCGATGGTGCTCATGTGATGGGCGTAATAGAACGAAAAATTCGAGGCGAACCCGAACGTGCCGAGTTTCTGTCCCTTGAATGTCGCGCCGTGTGATTCGCAGACGTCTTCGATGAGCGGAATGTTGCGCTTCTTCAATTCCGCCAGCAGATAGTCGTCGAGCGCATTGTAACCAAGAATGTGCGTGAGAAAAACCGCGCGCGTCTTTTTTGAAATTTTGCCGACAACTTGTTTTGCGTCCATCCCAAGCGTGCGCGGGTTGATGTCCACAAACACGGGATCGAAACCATTCTGCAAAACGGACGCGATGTCGGAAATCCACGTCAGCGTCGGCACGATGACTTCGCCGCCGCCGAAACGCGCGCGGATGGCAGCCATGGTGATTTGATTCGCCGACGAGCCGGAATTGACAAAGACGCTGTGCTTGATGCCGAGCCATTCCGACCATTCCTGCTCGAAGGCGGCGACGTTTTGGGACTGCGTGAGAATCGGGTCGTCCTGTTGCAGAAAATTGATCACCGCGTCGAGATCCTCGCGCGCGATGTTGTTTTTCATCAATGGCCAATTCAGGTTCATAAAGTGAAAAAGTGAGGTCGGTCAGGCCGTCGCTGGAGGAGTCTCCGCGTCCAGTTCGCTGAACGCCTCGATATGTCGTTTGCTGCGCGCCTTGTCATGCTTGGCGAAGTCCTCCTCCGTGTCGAAGAAAATGATCTGGCTGCCGGAAAATTCAAATTCAAAAGGCACTTCAATCAGCCGGTTGAGCTGTTTGCGGACTTTGGCCTGCTTTTCCGGCGGCACAAACAAAAGAATGAAGCCGCCGCCGCCCGCGCCCAGAAGTTTTCCTCCGACCGCCCCCGCCTTGCGCGCTTCATCATACAAGGCGTCCACGCGTGCGTTGGAAACTTTGTCGCTCAACGCGCGCTTGGCCTGCCACGCCTGATGCAGCAGTTCGCCAAATGCAGTGAGGCTTTGGCTGCTGTTCAGAATCAAGCAGCTTTGCTCCACGTAATCGTGCATCCGCGTCAGCAGCGAGGCGCGCTCCTCCATGCCCACCGCGTAACTTGACGCCACTTCCGACGCCGTGCGTTTGATGCCGGTGTAAAATAGCACGAGGTGCGAATTCAATTCCGCCAGCCGCTCCTGGGTGAGCGTCATCGGTTGCACGTTGAAGTCTCCATTCTGCAAAAAGCTGATGCGGTTCACGCCGCCGTAGGTTGCGCAGACCTGGTCCTGCGAACCGACCGTTTCCTTCAGAACATCCTGTTCGAGATGGATGCTCTGCTCGGCGAGCTGCTTTTTCCCGACCGTGCGGCCGTGCAGCGCGTGGAGCGCGTTGAGCAAGCCCACCGTGAATGCCGAGCTTGAACCCATGCCGCTGCGGCCAGGCAGGTCGCCGTCGTGGTGGATTTCCATGCCGCGTTCGATCTTCAGGTAACGCAGCGACTCGCGCACCGACGGGTGCATGATTTCGTCCACCTTTTGGCAACTCTCGATTTTGGAATACACCACGCGGATGCGGTGCTCAAAAAACGGCGGCAGGTAACGGCAGGTCAGGTAACAAAACTTGTTGATGGTCGCCGCGAGCACCGCGCCGCCGTGCTGGCGATACCACGCCGGATAATCCGTCCCGCCGCCGAAAAATGAAATCCGATATGGTGTCCGGCTGATGATCATGATTCAAAACAATCCGCGTTCCGCCGGATGAATGCTTCCGCCAGCGGCAGGGATTCGGGTGTTCCTATATCCAAAAATGGGGCGTCCGTCACGCATACTTTCAAGCGAATTTTCTCCGCAACCAGCGCCGGAAAGACCTCCGTTTCGAAACTCAAAGGCGTTTTGTCGGGAAAATGTTCAATCGTGGAGGCGCGGAACAGATAGATTCCGGCGTTAATGACACCCGCGCCGGGTTTCTTTTCGTCAAAGCCAGTCAGCGCGCCGTTCGCATTTTGCAGAATGGTTCCGAACCGTGAAGCATCAGCGACGCGAACGCCGAGAATCGCGCCATCCCCATCTGGATCGTCAAGTGATTGAAACATTTGCGCCAGCGGCGCCGGTGCGAGCGAGTCGCCGTTCAGCACCAGCCATGCCGCCGGTTTTTCCGCCGCGCCGTGAATCGCGTTCAAAAATCCGCCCGCAGTTCCCAGCGGTTTGGATTCGGGGACATAACTGACTTTTAGACCCGCGACCGGTTGCTGTTGAAAATGTTTGTCAATTGTTTCCGCCAGATGGCCGGTGGACATAATCACGCGGCGGATTTTTTGCGCGGCCAGATAACGCACGACCCATTCCAGAAACGGCCTGCCGTTCACCGGCGCCATCGGTTTCGGCAAATCCGACAGCAAGTGTTGAATACGCCTGCCAAAGCCGCCGGCGAGGATGACGGCGGTGATTTTTTCGGGCGAAACGGTCACGGCGATACGCGGTCAGACGTTCGAGTAAATCGTGTTTCGCAAAATGGTGAAGCCCTTGACGAGTTCCGTGATGCCGCGATCGAGGCTCCATTCGGGTTTGAACCCGGCTGCGGCGATACGCGCGTTGCTGACGATGTAGTCGCGTTTGTCCGGGTCTTCGCCAATCGGCGCCTCGACAAAAACGAACTTCGGCAGGTGCTTTTGAATCACGGCGCATAGTTCGAGCTTCGAGAGATTCGCATCGTCGAGGCCGACGTTGTAGGGCTTGCCCTTCATTTTTTTGAAATTGGCCATGCCGTGCAGAAACGCGCGCGCCACGTCGCGGATGTGGATGTAATTGCGCTTGAAATGTCCCTCGAAAATCAAAACCGCGCGGTCGTGGACGGCGCGATAGACAAAATCATTCACGAGCAAATCCATCCTCATGCGTGGCGCGCAGCCAAACACGGTGGCGAGCCGAAAGCTGATGCTGTTGCCGCGCGCGAGTACGGCTTCCTCGGCCTTGACCTTCGTGACGCCGTAACTCGAAATCGGACGCAACGGCGTGTCTTCGGTGCAAAACTTCCCCTTTTCGCCGACGCCGTAGCCGCTGTTGGTGACCGGCATGATGACCCACTGCTGTTTGCCGGCGAGGCGGCAGATCATTTCGACCGCTTCCTGATTCGTGGTTTTGGTGGCGATGGCATCAGTGTTACAGAGTGGCACGCCGACGAGCGCGGCGAGCGGGATGATCAAATCGGCCCTGGCGACGAGCGGCTTGACGACGGATTCCTCGCGGCAATCGCCGCGGACGACCTGGAATTTCTCGAACCGGCAGCAGTCGAGCAGGCTGTTCTGGTTGAAATAAAAATTGTCAAGCACGGTGACTTCATGACCCTGCGCGAGGAGCGTGGGCGTGAGAACCGAGCCGAGATAACCGGCGCCGCCGGTGATGAGGATTTTCATGCGGATTTTATTTTTTTTGCGGAAGTATAATTCCAAAGAAAAGAAGGAATGCCAAAATTCCAAAGAAAGAGAATGCCAAAGACGACGATGGCCGACAGCGTGACAAAGAGCGGCTTCACCGACAGGCTGAATCGAAATTCCACCGAGTGCTCACCCGCCGGCAAATAAACGCCGCGCATGATGAAGTTGGCGCGGAGCAGCGGCGCGGGTTTGCCGTCCACGAACACGCGCCAATGCGGGTCAAACTCGTCATTGAGCAGCAGCACGGTTGGCGTGGCGGCCTGCGTGTGAAACTTGATGTCCTTGGGCGTGTAGCTGGTGAACTCGACCGAGCCGGAATTTTCATTGGTGCTCATTGCCGGAGGATTCGGCGCCGCCGGCGATTCCGCAAGCAGCACGGTTTGCCACGGGTCGAACGCGGGTGAGGCCAGTCCGTTCAATGTGAGAAAATCATTTGTGCCAACCTGTTGCAGGAACGTCCATCCACCCGCGCCCAGATTGGTCATGGTCAACCCGCTCACGGCGGTTTTGTCGTTCATGGGCAACTGCCAGTTGGAATAGAGTCTGGCCCGCGGCAGCGCGCCGGTGAATTCAAAGAGGGCGTAGGGGCCGTCAGCCGAAAGCCGGGCGGTAATTTTCTCCAACGGCAGATAATTCACGAATTGTTCAAGCGAGATGCCACCGGGAACGGCCACTTCTTGTTTTGGAATCAGGTCGAATCGAACGGCGATGCGAAAACGCCTTTGAGCTGGGTCGAGTTGTTGGTTCAACGAATCAAGAAAAGCCGCCGGGCCGAGCAGATAGCGGGTGTTGGTCAGTTGCCAGTGGCGGGCAAGGAGATAAACATCGGCCGCGCCGTGCGGAGACATGGTCACTTCATAAGTCTCCAAGTCTGACGCCACGCGCGGGCGCATCACGAGGTCGAGCGACTGGATGTTGTAATACGGGAAATGATGCTGCTTCCACTCAATTCCGTAGAGTTCCTCAAAAAGCGTTTCCGAACGAAGGTCGGCGACGCGATGTTCGTAAGGCTTGTCGCGGAGAATGTCTATGACGGGGTTGCTGGCATATTTTTGTTGGTAATCCCAGTGAACAACCCACGGCAAATTCGCACGCCCCAGATCCACGATGAGCAGCGCGCCGAGCAGAATGCCGCCGAGCTTCGCGCGTTTTCCGGAAAAAACACCGGCGATGACAAACGTGCAAAGCCCGACTGCGAGCGCAAAGAAAGGGATGAACCAGCCGGCCTGCCCGATGCTGAACCCGGCAATTATCACGGCCGAGTCCTTGTCGGGAAAACCCACATCCTGCAAATGGCTGACGAGATTCGCTTTTTGCGACCCATAAATCAGCCAGGCCAGAACGCTGCCGGCGAGTGCGAAGACGCAGGCCAGCGTCCAGTGGCGATCGAAACCGCGAAGTTTTGAATTGCCTCCCGGAACTTCCAGATAACGCCGGCTCAAACCATGAACGCCATAGGCAAAGATAATCACGAGTGCCCACGAGAATATCAGAATGAATTTCGTCGGATTCCGGATCACGGAAGCATATGGCAGTTTGTAAAGAACCGCGTAAAACGGCGCGAACCGTCCCCATGCCAGCAACAAAGAACCGATCAGCAAAGCAGTCCAAAACCAAAGCATCCGCCGTTGCTTTTCACCGAATGCTGAATTTTGTCGGCGAAAAGACTGTGCAATGGTCCAAGCCGCAATCAGTGCCACCAAAATGCCGGCGTAACAACCACCGCCGGAAAAACGCAAGTAATAACGGTTCGTGTCGGGCGCGGATCCTTGTTTGCCGCCCGCAAAGAATTGATCCCACGCCACGTCGCGACCGATGGCACCCCAGTAATTACCGCCTTTGTAGGAATCTTGAAAGAATTCCATCATATTCTTGGGCGTGTCCATCTTGTATCCGAACAGGCCGGGGACAAACAAACCCAACGATTCGATTTTGGGAAAGCTCCATTGCGTGCAATAGTTCCATTGCCTTGCCTTGGTTTCCGCATCCTGCCCGGTTCCGGCAATGCCGGTGATTGAAGTGCCGAAGAGTGACACGACGGTTTGGACCGCGATGAAACCGGCGAACACGGCGATGACCGCCACGCGGCCGACGCTGCGTCCCAATTTTGCCGCGATCGAACCGGATTCATCCACCAGCGTCTTGACCAGCACAAATGCAGCGATGAACACGCTGAAGATCGCGCCGATGTCCGCGCCTTGCATGACGTTGACGCCAACCGCCAGCCCGGCCAGCGCCCAGCGCACCCAGCGGGTCAGCACGGGCGTTTCCGGCGTGTTGGACACGACCAGCGCCAGCGCGAAATAGCTGAAGCCGATGGCGATTTGCTGCGAGGCCACGCCCCAACAGGCAGTCGAGAAAAAGGCCGAATTCAGCGCGGCTGCCAGTCCGCCCAGCACCGCCGCCAGCGGCGAAAGTTTTAATTGTTTGAAAAAATACCATGCGCAAAGGCCCAGAATAAACAGCGCGAAGGGGGCAAGAAATTTTGAGTAACCGACGGGACCCAAGAGCCAGCGGAGGAGCGTGCACAAGTCCGGCGTGAGCGTGCCGCCGCTGTTGCCAATGTCGTTCAAGTCGCCCCAAATTCCGGTAAAAGCGCCAGGGAGGCGGGACCACGCGGTGTTTTGCTGGCCGAGCGGGCCGTCGTTGGAAAAATGAACGTAACCCGGCAAAAAACTTTTCCAGAACAGCACGGCCAAAACCACCGCGAGCAGTCCGGCAAAGAAAAGTCCGCGCGGCATCGCGGCGGCGGCTGTCACGGCATTCGGTTTGGCAACTTTCATAGAATTGACGGTTTGTCCAAAAATGGAATGAGGATTGTCATTTGCCCCACGCCCGCTGTCAAGGCAACGAGTTCGCATCTGAAAAATCTCGCCGCCACCCGGTCCATCCGGTAAATTTTCGGCATGAGTTCACAGGTTTTGGTCACCGGCGCGCGTCACGGCAAGCCGTTCAAAGGAATCAAAGTCCGCAAAAGTCTCCCGCCGTCGTGGGCGGCGCTTTTCAAAAGTTGAAGCGAAGAATTAATTGAGGCCGCCGCGATTGAAACCATCGAACGATCTGATTCTTTGCGGAAACGTCGTGGGCTTTGGCGGTGGCAATGGTTCACCATTGTTCTCCTCCACGCCGATGGCTTTGATTTCTTCAGTCGAAAGCGCCCGATTGTAGATGGCGATTTCGTCGAGCAGTCCGGCAAATCGGTAGCCTTGTAAAATATCGAGGCTGTTCACATCCCGATAACCCAGATTCACCGGACAGAAACTTTGTGGAACGAGAGCGATTGACGAAACAGCCGAACCAACCTGAACTCCATTGCAATACAGAATGCCGGCGCGGGTCGTTGTGTCATAGGTGAAGGCCACATGATGCCATTGATTCACGGCGACTATCCCGGCGGCGGAATTAACCTCCAAGGCATTGGCGCCACCTCGGTCACGGATAACCACATGAATGGCACCTGGAACCGATGAAGAAAATCCCAAAGTATTGATCCACAGGTGGACAGGCGAAGCCTGTCCGCCGCCACCATATTCAATGATGGGACGCGGCTGATCAATATCCGTCGGGAGAATCCAGCCCTCAAAAGTCAGATTTGAAACCGCCAGGCTTTCGGAGGCAGGCACAGTGAACAGACTGGTGTCGTCGTTGAAGACAAAAGCCCTCCCGACTTTGCCGGCGGTGAAGGAAATGTCCGTCAACATCGCATTGTTACCGCCCACCGAGTCGCTGCCATTGTCCTCGCCCGACCAAAGCGCAACCAAACCCGGACGGCTTTTCGCAGGCCCGCCCATCGGCGACACTTGGATTTGCCTCAACAGGTTCGCGGGCAGCTTTACGTTTCCAAAAGCTGTTTCAATCCGTATTTCCTTCATGGTGAATTGCGCCGACACCGAATCGCCGCTGCTCGTCGTCAGTCTTACTGAATTTGTTTTGGACTGGCACTCGATGAAGCGGATTTTCCCCAGCGGCAATTTCATTTCTCCCAAAACATCGGAGCGGAACTGATAATTTTCATCGCCCGCCTTCCCGATGAGTCTGGAGCCGTCCTGCAATTCAACGGTCAGATGAAAGCCGGCGGGCCGATTTGTGTCAGCAGCTTCCACGGCTGAAAGACAAAAAAACACGAAGCTGAACGCGCAAAAAAGTTTCGCGGTTGATTTCATGGTTAAGGCAAATTGCTCCTTATTGATTCGTCCGGTCAAGGCCAATTTCGGGATTATTTTTCAAGCTTTTGACGGGTGCCGGTCAAATTCTTTTTGCCAATCAATGCCGGGCGCTTCCATCCCGGCCACCATATGCGTGGCAATGGACGGATGCGGAACCCAAAGCGTGTATCTATTCCCGAACAAAATCTGCCGCCAGCAATAGCGCCAGGCATAAAAGATACTGCCCGCCCAAAAGGGGCACGTCACCGCCCAGCGCGCAAAGGCAGTCGGATTGAACACGCGTCTCTTGGTCAATGCCATCCATTTGCTCAAGTCGGGGCTGACCCGGCCGTAAGAAGCCAGAAACACGCCCCGACATTCTTGAAGTGTCCGGCGGTTCGTTAAAAAGGTGTGCGTTGTGCTGAAGCAGGAATTCCAATCTTTTCCTTCCGCCGCCCGCGTTTCGCGCGGCAGGTTGTGCAATTCAGTCGTGTAAATGTCCGGATGATCGTAGGGAGAGACAAAATGGGCGTCGGGGTTTTGCTTCAGAAAATTGACAGCCAGCGGAAATTGATTCGGCAGATAAAAATAATCGTCTTCGGCCAGATAAACGATTTCCGCGTCCGCCTGCTCCATCAAAAGGCGGGACTGTTCACGAAATGTCGCCGCGTCGCCGACGCCCGGATAGCGCATCAAAACCAGATCTTCCGGCGACCATAAACGCGAAAACATTTCTTCGTAGACCGGCGGGCAATTGTCCAGCAAAGCCCACAATTTCACTTTCAGATTTCCCAGCGAGGCCTTGAAGGAATTCAGGCAGAACTCGGCCAGTTTCAATTTGTCATCGGCGAAAACCGGCGGGTGATGAGAGGACACTTTCGGATAAACCCGATAAGTCACGGCCAGGTCATACTTAAATTTATTCATAATGGTTCAATCGCTGACAGCAGCCTGCGTTCTTTGCCGTCAAAACTTGCCATTTTAATGCGGCGCGGGTAAATCATACAATATGAATGAAGTCTTTTACCAAAAAAAATTTGCCACCAGGCAATACGGCAGTGATGCTTATGATGTGAAGGCCCTGCTCCCGCTGCTGGACTTGCAGGGGGGGTTCAAATACCTCGAGGTCGGCGTCGGAACCGGATGCTTTTTACATGACTTCGTAACAACTGCCGGAGTCAGGCCGGGACCGATTTGTGCCGCTGATTTAGACAATCATCTCCAGATAACTGCGACCGAGCTGGGTGTGCCGTTGGAGTTTGAGCGAATCGCCCTTGGGGAAAGGGCATTGCCCTATGCCAGCGACGTGTTTGATGTGGTGGTTTGCAACCATGTTTTGGAGCATATTTTTGAAACCGAAGCCGCCTTGCGCGAATTATTGCGGGTGACAGCCCCAAATGGTCTGTGTGTGGTAAGTGTGCCAAACCTCGCCAATTGGTGGAGCCGCTTTACGTTCTTGTTATGCGGTGAACTTCCACTCGGGCTTGAAACAGGCACGGAATCAGGCACGGATGGTCTGACCAGTTTTTTGCGGCACCGCTTCAATGAGTGCAAACCGAGCGGCCACATTCGCGGCTTTACGCCGCGCGCCCTGCGCGATATCTGCGAACGTTGCGGCTTTCAATTTGTCGGCTGGTGGAATCAGAATTTTGGCTGGCGAAACAAGCTGTTGCAGCCGAAAATGGGGATAGTATTGCGGAAAAAATGACGACCGCGCCCTGCGGGTTGTGGGTTGGATGATTGGTGGTTCACTTGCTCATTTCGTCTGGGCATCCAGGCGCGGCGGGCCGAATTTGAACATGCGCTTGATTTCATCCCAAAGG
>PLZL01000431.1 GCA_003152145.1 Limisphaerales bacterium | reverse complement strand
TGGTGAAGTTCGCCAAATACGAGCCGCGCGAACCGGAATTGCGCGAGTTGCACGGCTCGGCGGTCAAGCTGGTTGAAGAAACCGAGCCGGTGGAAGTTCAAAGCCCAGAGCCCAAAGCCCGGAGCCCGGAGCCCGCATGACTTTTGCGCATCCATATTTTCTTTTGCTGTTGTTGCTGCTGCCGCTGTTTGCGTGGCTGAAAGGGCGGCGCGGTTCGCCGCCGGCATTTTTATATTCATCGGTGAAATTGGTTGAAGGCTTGACGAGTATTCGACGTTCGCGCGCGGGAGCATTCCTTGCGGCCCTGCGCTGGCTGACGCTGGCATTGTTGATCATCGCGCTGGCACAGCCACGTTTATCGAAAAGCACGACGCAGGTAAAAGCCAGCGGCGTGGACATCGTCGTGGCGCTGGACATGTCGGGCAGCATGATTTCGGAGGATTTCGTCGTGCGCGGCGAGCGCGTGAACCGTTTCAACATGGCGCGCTCGGTGCTGAGAGGATTCATTGACCAGCGTCCGAATGACCGCATCGGGCTGGTGCTGTTCGCGTCGCAGGCGTTCATTGCCACGCCGCTGACGCTGGACCACGATTTTTTGCAGGAGAATCTGGACCGGCTGGAGATCGGCGCGATTGAACAGAATTCCACGGCGATTGGCGACGGCCTCGGCACGGCGGTGAACCGGCTGCGCGACGTAAAATCAAAAAGCAAAATCGTGATCCTGATGACGGACGGCCAAAATAATTCCGGCAAGCTCGACCCGCTGGTTGCGGCGGAAGCGGCGGCGTCACTGAAGGTGAAAGTTTACACGGTCGGCATTGGCGAGCGCGGCTCGGCGCCGATGCCAGTTTTCATGGGCGGACGAAAGGTCGGCTATCAAAATGTGCCGGTGGACGTGGACGAGGAGACGCTGCAAAAAATCGCGGACAAGACAGCTGGAAAATATTATCGCGCGGACAACGCGGAAAAGTTCCGGCAGATTTACGCGGAAATTGACAAGCTGGAAAAAACGGAGGCCGTCATCAACAAATACACGGAGTTCAAGGAGCTGTTTTCGTGGCTCGTCGCGGCCGGCTTCACGCTGTTGCTGGTTGAACTGGCGCTGGGACAAACCGTCTTGAGGAGGCTGCCGTGAAATTTACGATTTACGATTTACGATTTACGATTTGAAGATGAGATTCGGGCACGCACAAATTCTTTGGCTGCTGGTAGTGATTCCGCCGGCGCTGGCGGCATTTTTCTGGTGGCGCGAACGGACACGGCAGAAATCGCTGACGCGATTCATTGAGGCGCGGCTGCTGTCGCAGTTGACGGTTGGCATTTCCCCGGCACGACGGAAGTTGCGTTTTGCCCTTGTGATTCTGGCCGTGGCGTTTTTGATCATCACGCTTGCCCGGCCGCAGCGCGGTTATGATCTGGAAGAAGTGCAGCAGAACGGCTTGGACATCGTCGTGGCGGTGGACACCTCAAAATCCATGCTGGCGACGGACATCGCGCCGAACCGGCTCGCGCGCGCGAAGCTCGCCACGCTGGAGCTGATGCAGCGTGCCAACGTGGACCGGATGGGCCTGGTGGCGTTCGCAGGCGACGCGTTTTTGGAATGTCCGCTGACGATTGACAACACGGCGTTCCAGCAGAGTGTGCAGGCGCTGGACGTGAACTCGATTCCGCAGGGTGGCACGGCCATCGCCGAGGCGATCAGCACGGCATTGACGGCGTTCAAGGAAAAAACGCGGCACAAGGTGCTCGTGCTGTTCACCGACGGCGAGGACAACGACAGCGAGGCCGGTGCGCTCGAAGCGGCGCAGAACGCGGCGAAGGCGGGACTGAGAATTTTCACCATCGGCATTGGCACGGCGGCAGGCGATTTGATCCGCGTGACGGATGCAAATGGGAATTCCGATTACGTCCGCGACGAACAAGGCAATGTGGTAAAATCGCATTTGAACGAACCGTTGATCCGGCAAATTGCCAACGCGACCGNNCCGTTGCCGAAATCCGAGTCGCAGGAAAAATTGATCCGGCGCTATCACGAGCAATTTCAGTGGCCGCTGGCGGCAGCCATTTTGCTGCTGCTGGCGGAAATGTTTCTGCCGGAACGGAAGCGCGCGGCAAAATCCTCGGTTTCAAGACCGATGGCGAATGCGGCTCAAATTGCAGCCGTATTCGCCTTTTGCATTTTGCCGGCGACGGCGTTTGGCTCGGCTTCCGGCGCGCTGCGCGAATACCAGGCGGGCAATTACACCAACGCGCTTCAGGAATTCTCGCGGCTGGCCGAAGTGCGAACGAATGATTTGCGCCTCGTTTTCAACGCGGGTGATGCGGCGTATCGCGCGACGAATTTTGATCTGGCGCAAAATCTTTTCCAACAGGTGACGCTGTCGCCGGATTTGAAATTGCAGCAGCAGGCATTTTACAACCTCGGCAACGTGCAATTTCAAAAGGCGAAACAGGCGAAGGATTTGGACGGGCTGGAACAGGGCTTTGACGCCGCCGCAAAAATTTATGAGCGCGCCGTTGCGTTGAACACCAACGACGTGGACGCGGTATTCAATCTGAATTTTGCAAAAAACGCGGCGGAATACATTCGGCAAATCAAAGCGGCGCTGCTTCGGGGCAAAAGCAGCGCCGACGCGGCGGTGCGGCGCGCGGAATTTCATCGCGCCCTCGGAATCATGCAGGACCTTGCACAGAAATATAAAATCGCCGAGAAGCAGTTTGAAGAATTTACCAAAAAATTGAAGGACATTGATGACATTGCGAATCCTCATCAGCCTTAGCCTGCTGCTACTTGCGTGGCAGAAGGTTTGCGCGCAGCTTGCGCCCGCCGCCGATTTTTTCAACAGCGGCGCGCAGTTCTACATTTCCAACAACATCCCGTCCGCCTTGGAAAAAGTGGAAGGCGGTCTGAAAACTTACCCTGACGATGTGAAGCTGAAAAAGCTGTATGAGTTGCTGAAGCAGCAGCAACAGTCGCAAAGCAGCCAGTCCCAGCAAAACCAGCAGTCGCAGCAGAATCAATCGCAGCAACAACAGTCACAAAACAAACAACAATCGCAGCAGCAAAATTCCGGCGGCCAGCAGAACCAGCAGCAACAGAACCAACAAAATTCACAGGAGCAGCAGAAGCAGGAGAGTAAAAATCAGGCTGGCCAGAAAAAGGACGAACTGGAAAAACAGCAGGAGCAGCAAAAGGCTTCAGCCGAAAAAAAGGACGGCCAAGAAAAGCAAAACGAACAAGGCCAGCCCATTGCCGCCGGGCAAATGACGCCGGAGGAGGCCAAGCATTTGTTGGACGCGCAGAAAGGCAACGAGCAGGTTCTCCAGTTGAAACCGCAGGGAAAGCCGGAAAATCAAAACCGCCCGGTCAAAGATTGGTGAAGTGGCGCGCCTCCCGCCATTTTACGATTTCGACTTCGGCGCGGCGTCTTCGATTTGTTTTTGCGCGCGGTTCACCAGCGCCAGCAGCGTGACCGACGACGCGGCGGCACGCTCGGCCTCCTCGATTTTTGTGAACTCGCCCAACACCTCCGCGCGCGCCGGCTCGTCGCGCGTGGTGATGTCCTGTCCCGAACCGGCGCGCACGGCGCGCAAAACGTGGTGCGCGTTGATGGAGTCGAGCGGGCGCGCGGGCAGGTAGGCCGGTTCGGCCCCGGCGCTTTCGGTGACGAGCCGCGCGGCGAGCAGCGGTTGCAAGACCTGTTGCACGAGCTTGGTGGGGATGCCGAGCTCGGCGGAAATCTGCTGGAGCGTGGCAGCCGGCTCACCGTGCTGGAAACGCTGACCGATGACGGTCATCAGCCGGAGCGCGATGAATTCGCGCCCGCGCTGGTTCACGTTTTCAACAATTTTTTCCTGTAGATACGCCTTGCGGTTTTGAAAGGCATATGCGACCTGCGCGCCGAACAGCAGGATTATCCACGAAAAATAAAGCCCGATCATGAACACCGGCACGAGGCCGAAGCTGCCATAAATTTTGCTGTTGCTTACCACACGCGTGATGTAAAGGAAGCCGAAGACGTTGTTCAAATGCCACAATGAGCCGCCGACGATGCCGCCGACGAGCGCCGCGCCAAACCGGACCTTCGTGTTTGGCACGAGCAGATAAATCAGCGCGAACGCCAGCCACAAAACCACGAGCGGCACAATTTGAAAAATCACTTCGCCAACGAACGGCGTTTTTTCGACAAAGATTTTTGTCATTTGCAGTTGCGATCCGCCCGCCAGGCCGAGCGCGCCTACGATGAGGAGCGGGCCGAGCGTGATGGTCGTCCAGTAGAGCACGATGCGCCAAAGCCAGTTGCGTCCGCGCGTGACGCCCCAGATGTCGTTGAACGTGGACTCGATGCTCGCGAGCATTTGGATGGCAACATAGACCAGCAGCAACATGCCGATGACGCCAAGCGCGCCACTGCGCGTGTTCTGGATGAATTCATGGATGTGCCGCGCGGCCCCCTTTTGCGCGGCGTCCACGCGCGTGTCGATGTCCGCCGGCGCAAAGGAATTTGTTTCCGCGGCGGAATTGGCCGGCGATAGCGAAACGGACATGGCTGGGCTCAAATTCAACGACACGGCAGCGCCATTCGTGTTGAGCGTCGCGGGCGGCATGACATAGGAGACGAATTTGTCAATTACCCCGTAAATTTTTTCCTCGCCCTCGTTTTTGAGCAGGCTGCTGGTGACGCTGATGGCGACGGCGAGCAGCGGGATGAGCGCCAGCAGCGTGGTGTAGGACAGCGCCGCCGCCCGCACCGGGCAGCGGTTGCGGACAAAACTTCTCCCGACCTGCACCCCAAAATGCGCGAACCGTTCCAGCCGGCTGAATTCGGTTTCCACGCCGGTGGGGACGCCGCCCAGAATTTTGACAAGCCGTGAGAACGACCTTTTCACCATGCGCGGATTACGCTAGCAAAGCCGGACACCAAGTCAACCGGCATGCACAATCCGCTTTATCGCGCTGCCAAAATGCGCACAATGGCGTCGTGCGCGTCCGTAGCTCAATTGGATAGAGCTTCTGACTTCGGATCAGGCGGTTGCAGGTTCGAGTCCTGCCGGACGCGCCAACATTCCATCCTTTATTTGCAAGCTATTTATCGCTTTTCTCCATTCTCGACTTCGAGCGAAAATAATTTAATACTGCCACTTTGCTGCCACTTTTGAAGCTCCCGTCACACACATGACCCCCGCCGCACTTTTCGACCGGCGTTTACAGTATGACCCGGTTCTGACGAAACGCCAACTTGCAGCACATTTCCAAGTCTCGCTTCGGACAATTGACAACTGGTGTCAGAAAGGGCATTTGCCCCATTACAAGATTGGCCGGATGGTTCGCTTCAGGTTGAGCGACATCCAAGCCGCGTGGGATGCGAAACTGAAACGGCTCTCCTGCCGCTCGCGGTGATGAATTGGAAGG
The DNA here is from genome assembly GCA_003152145.1 of Limisphaerales bacterium. Next base: position 2,637 of record PLZL01000431.1, on the reverse strand, counting down.
GATACGACTGCGACCGGGGGCGGTGGGGGTAGCTCGCGGCAGTCGGAACGAGTTGACGTGACCGATTGGTGAGCGCGGAAATTTTTGGCAAAAGGGCCAACTCGTTTTCGACAGGCGTTGACACGGCACGAGGGAAACCACAATTTCGGAACATGGCCTTTGACCGTGACCAGATGAAAAAAAGGCGGCGGTGCTTGCCGCCAAAGGAATGTTCAACCGCAAAGGAATCACCTTTGACCGGAACAAGGATCGTTTCACGCCCGACCGGGCGGACGCCTTGCGTGCGTTGTTTGGATGCGGCCAGGCGGAACAGGAGAGCAGGCTTTGCGACCATGTCATTGCCAAGCACAGCAAGCTGACGCTTTATTCCGTCACTTCCAACCGACCGCTTTCGGTGGAGTTGGAGAAAGTTTTTGTAACGCTTACCACAAATAGACGTGCCATGAGTGGCTTTTGTGTTTCTTTCGAGGGAAGGAATTTTGAACTTCGCAAGATGCAAGGATCTGCGATATTGGCCGCAATGGGGGCTGGCTCAGGCCGAAAGGTTTCCCGTAGCGTAAATCGAATAGTTAGCTCGGCTGAATTGGAAGTCGGCGCAGGAAAATCTCGCATGGACCTTGCATTACGAGTTGAACCCGCCGACACCGAAACTACACTTCCCCTAAATACCGCGCTGCGTGATGAAAAGGCGTTGGTCATCGTCGGCGATCCCGGAGCAGGCAAGACAACACTCCTGAAATATCTTGCATTGGCGTTTGCGCGTGACAAAGCCAAGGAGCGGTTGGAACTTGAAGAAAAACGGATTCCCATTCTCGTTTCGCTTCGCGATTTCAATGTCTATATCAACCACGCTTTCAATCGTAGCAGACTTGACTCCATTGGCCCGAATGTTTTCCCCTCCTTTCTGTATGAACATTTTGCAACCGTTGCACCGCATTTGAAACTTTCCAGCGACTTCTTTCCCGCGCTGCTGGAATCAGGCCGCGCGATTGTGCTGCTGGATGGATTGGACGAAGTGGCAGATTCGTCAGAACGCGCTCGAATGGCCCAACTGGTTTCTGATGTCCTCAATTTGCCACAATGGACAATGAATCGCTTCATAGTCACGTCTCGACCACGGGGTTATGAGGGAGAACCACGCGCCCGGCTTTCCCCGTATTGTGCTGATTGTGCAATCCGGCCTTTTGAAGACGAGGACATTGAACAATTCACGTTAGCCTGGTATCAGGCCGTGACCCTTGATCGTCTAGGCCAGACGCCGGAAGCGGAGCGAGAAGCAAAAGCCGGTGCAGATTCCCTGATTGCCGCGATTCAGCGTGAACCGCGCGTGCGCCTGCTGGCGCAGAATCCGCTGCTGCTCTCCGTGCTGGCGATGGTTCACCAGCGCAATGTGGAACTGCCACGGTTGCGTGCCCGCCTTTACGAGGAATGCACCGATTTCCTGCTCGGTTACTGGGACCAACTGCGCGATCAAGAATCACACACCAATCTTGCCCTCTTGGGCGAAATGGATCGTGACGCCAAACGGTCTTTGCTGGAACCCATTGCCCTCTGGCTGCATGAACGCGGTGAGCGCGGAACGGAAGTGGAGCGCACTGACTTGGAAACGCAAATTGCTGGACATTTTGCCAAGGATGGGTGGGACAAAAAGACAGCTCAGAAGAAGGCGCAGGTTTTCCTTCAAGTGATTCAGGATCGTTCGGGATTGATTGTTGAGCGCAGTCCCGGCGTATTTGCTTTCGCCCATCTCATATTTCAAGAGTATCTGGCTGCACGAGCCATTCGTGACCGCGAAGATGGCATCGGATACACTCTTACCCGCCTTCACGATCCTTGGTGGCGGGAAGTTGTTTTGCTTCACGGGAGTCTATTGAGCGACACGCGCGGTGGCCAGAACAGTGCCCGCAGGAACACGGTCGAATTCCTCCGGGCTGTTCGGGATGCCAATAGTCCGAAGGAGAAGATACTACGTCGTGACTTGCTGCTGACCATCCGTTGCATGGGCGACATGGAAGACAATGGTGTGGATGCCAACTTGCGCGAATCTCTCACCGATGACGCTTTGAAGATTTGGAAAAAGACCATGTGGGATGCGCAACGTGAGGAGATAAATGCCGCGTTCGCAAATTCGGCCAAGACTCCACAGGGATTGCAATTTATCGGCGGACTGTTGCTTGAACTGCGCAATAAAAGATCTGGGCTACTTCATGCGGCGCTTTCTGCCTTGGGGAAGCTGGCCGCGGCGGCGGCGACCGCGCCGGTGCTGGAACGGCTCGTGGCGTTGATTCAGGACGCCAACGCCGACGTGCGGAGTTCTGCGGCATATGCCTTGGAGAATCTGGGCGCGGCGGCGGCGACCGCGCCGGTGCTGGAACGGCTCATGGCGTTGCTTCAGGACGCCAACGCCGATGTGCGGTGTTCTGCGGCGTATGCCTTGGGAAAGCTGGGCGCGGCGGCGGCGACCGCGCCGGTGCTGGAACGGCTCATGGCGTTGATTCAGGACGCCAACGCCGACGTGCGGCGTTCTGCGGCGTATGCCTTGGGAAAGCTGGGCGCGGCGGCGGCGACCGCGCCGGTGCTGGAACGGCTCATGGCGTTGAGTAAGGACGCCGACGCCGACGTGCGGCGTTCTGCGGC
>PLZL01000006.1 GCA_003152145.1 Limisphaerales bacterium | reverse complement strand
ACTTTTCAACCGGCGTTTACACACGCAGCAACACAACCAAGCCAACGCGAAGCCGAGGCGGAAACGATTCGCGGATGGCAGCGCCGTGGTGACTTACCCGGACGGCAGCCAGTTGATCCTGGAAAGCGCGCTGGCGAAATCCACCGTGGCGCGCGAGGGCAGGCAGGAAGTTTCGACACCTCACCCAACCCTCTCCCCGGTCGAGGCGGAGAGGGTGAAAGCAGCGCCACGAGCAGTCTCCGGAAAAAGTAGCACAGTAATGAAAAAAGAAGCACGACTGTCCTGCCCTCACATGGGTTCGGTTGCCGGGAAAAATCTTAGAAAAGGGCAAGGTGTGGCTGGGCTACAGCAGAGCTCGCTGGTGAGGAAAAGTGGGCCAGTTATGAAGAAAGGCTGGGCTGGCGATCAGCCGAGGGAGAAGTAGCGCCCTTTCGGGCAAGACCGCCACGTATTGACCCAGGCAGTAGGTCTATCTACCCGCACTTAAAATCAGCGTGGAATGGGTTGGCTGGCAAAAATTTCTTTTGCAAAAGGAGATTTACGGCAGTCCGGTCAGATAATCTTCGCCTGTCGTGCGGCGGTAGCTCTCTCCGCTGAACTGGACGATAAATTTCCCGTTGCCCGTGGCTTCTTTGATTCGGTCGGTCAGGGCGTCGCCGAGGAACTGCTTCAGGCCGGGTGCTTCAGGCGGGCCGGTAAGCGGCAGATTGGAAATCAGGATCGTTGGCTTGCGGTGTTCGTAACGGTATTTAAACAGTTCGTCGAGCAAGAGGCGTTCGTCGTTGGCGAGCGCGGTGCAGCCGATTTCGTCCAGCACGAGGAAACGCACCTTTTGGACGATTTCGAGAGGTGTCGGGGATTCATCGTCCGCTTCTCCGTCGTCATCCCTGCGCGAGCGGTGAAGGACCACGTCTTTGCGACCGTAAGTGGCGCGAAGAGCGCAAGTGAGTTCACCTTGACGCACATAAAGCGCGTCGCGGTGGTTTAGCTCGCGGACGACGTTGCAGGCCAGCCGGGTTTTGCCCGGTCCAGTCGGCCCGACAAAGAGGGCAAAGCCGCAGCCGTGCGTGTTCACTTGGGATACAAACTCGCGAGCTTTGGCGAGCGTGGCAGCGCGTTCCGGCGTGGACGTGTCGAAGGTGTCGAAGCTGGTCGTGTGGGATTCTGGCGGGCAAAGCGCGTATGCGCAGCGACAGGCGGGGCAGCGCAATTCAATTACGAAATCGAAGACACCCGGAATTATCTCCGGCTCGTGCCACGGGTTGTAGCACACATCGTTGGTTCGATCCTTGCACGCTGGCCATATTTTCGCGCTGGTGGGGTCAGGGATAAGCAGTTCCCTTGGGTGCGTCTTGCAGAAACGCGGTTTTGCCTTTTTGTCGGCGAGCCACGTCTTAAAACGCGCTTCTTTTGATTCACCATCGGCCAGTTTGATGCGGTCGTTGAACCTTTCGGCGCTGTAGCCAAATTCCTCTGGACGCTTGAGCATGGTCAGAAGTCTTTCACGGATTGCTGGTAGTCGGTGGAATGGAACTGGCGTGGAGGCTGCGGCGTGCGCCGGCTTGCCGATGTTCGGCCTGTGCCACGGCGCTCGGTGCGCTTGCGCTGCTCGACGAGCCAACGTGCCTGCAAGTGATCCGGCCAGGACGTAATCGGATTTCCGTAACCGTCTTTCCAGTCCACTGATCTCTTGGCGTGGAATTCCAGACGGGCGAACGCCTCCTCGATGCCAAGCTGATGTGCAACCTCAACTGCTTCTTGTAGAGAATGAGGAAGTCCATCAGCATGGCCTCCTTGTGTGTGTGTTTTCTTTCTCTTCTCCTGATTCTTTTCAACCTGATTCTCTTCAATAGTAGGAGCGGGCATTTCCTGCCGTTCCAGACGGGAAGAATCCGTCTGGTCTGGAGCGGACGAATCCTGCTGGTCTTGACCAGCACTGGCCAGGGCTTCCGGCTGGCCTTCGCGCATCCACGGGTGGTCGAGGAAATAGTAGCTATTGGACGCGCCAAGGCCAGGACGGTCACTTTCAATCAATTTGAATCGGATCAATTCGCGGACGTATCTGTGCGCTGTGCGCTCGCAGATGCCGAGTTCAGCCGCGAGTGTCGTCTGTTTTGGATAACATTCCCCATCCCTTCCTTCATATTGAGCAAGCCGGGCGTAGGCAAGTTTTGCACCCTGGCTGACTTCGGTGCGGCGCAAAAGCCAGTTGGGGACCAGGGCGCTAATGAACTTCCGCCACGGTCTAATCCGGTGAGGGCGCGGCGCTGGCGTGGCCTCTGCGTTCGGCGGTGGAGAAGCTGCGGCTTCTGAAAAAAATGGCGCGGCGCTCATGTCATGGAGATTATTCGGTGAATCCGGTTGTCTCGCGCAGAAAGCGCTCCAACTCGGTGACTGCAAAAAGGGGCTTGTGCAACGCGCGGCTTGGCTTCAGCAGACCGCGCTGGACGAGTCGGTCCAGGCTCGCCGGGGAGATGCCGAGCATGGCCGCCGCTTCGCGCCGGTTGTAGGCCAACTTCGGAAGCGGCTGGCCGTTTGCTGCTGCTTCAAGATGTTTCAACTGCATGCCTGCAAACTACGGCAGGAATGGGATCATGGGCAAAATGCCACGAAGTTAAGCGGGTGTTTTTGGCATATATTTACGACCACGGCTTTTGTAGAAGCTAACATGTAGGCCGTCACGGTAAAACGCCAAGAGCCGGGCTTCGCGTGCCAGTTTGCGGCTGCTGCCGGTCATGGAGCCCAGACATTCCTTGGCGAGCGAATAGTCCGTGATTTCTGGTTGCTTACGAAGCATGGCCACCATCTGCTCTATGCGGTGAGCTTCGGCAAGTGTGCGAACTCGATGGGCAATGGGCGGTGCGCGGCGTGCATCGAAACGCCCGGGATTTTTCAGAACGTAGCCGAGGTCATCGGCGAGCCTGTTGACCGCAGCCCGCAACCATTCAAGAATCTCCTTCGGATAATGCTCCAACACCAACTGGGGTCTCCAATCTTGTGCTGGGTTTTGGACGTATTTGTATAACAATGCCCCCAGTCTATCGCGAGACAGTTCAGAGCGCCATTTGGCTGGCAGGTTCTGTTTTGGAGCACTTGACCGAACCCAGAAGTATCGCGGAGCGAGAACCGTCATCAATTGGAAGAAATAGGCGCGCAGTATTGGCTTGCGGACCATCTCAAACCAGGCGTTTGCAGGAATCTTTAGGTTTAGGTTATATTTGTCCAAATGGTAGGCAAAAGCAACGTCGTCGATGGTCGCCGGCGAATTTGGCGGGTGGTTCAGTCCGATTCGCTTGTTTTTCCAAAAATCAGCATCTGCCCAGACAATCAACAATCGATCCGCGAGCGCCTCTGACGGAGTCGGTTCCTTTGGGAGATCACCCACAATGTGCTTCCAGGCCGCTCGGTCGCGTGGTATCCAACACCACGAATTGAAATTTTTTGCACTCCGACGGAGTTTCTTCAAAGTGAGTCGCGCTAGCGCTAACTCTTTTCCACCCATCCCTTTTGCCATTGTCAAAAAATCCTCTTCGAGATTCCGAATCAAATTATCTAAGTCTGGCGTCCGTGACGGCACGGTTGGTTGTGATTGCTTTTCGGCAGTCCAATTAGGCAACACGGCTGGTGATTCAGTTTTGACCTTGCGACGGGGCATAGTCGATTGGCACTGTCAATAGCAGTTACCATCGGGTTCATCAATAAAACTCCCGCATGTGCCGGGCAGCACAGGCAAACACACGGTGCTGAAAGTTTGCGGTGCGGTTTAGCTGGTCGCGTTAAGCGAAAACTGAACGAGATTTATCGGTGCGGGTTCGCCGTGTGCCGCGCTGAAGGTCATCCGCCTGGCCATTTCAAACGAATGGGCATCGCGCAGGTGGCCGTAGGTTTTGGCGACCAAAAAGCCGCCGTCCTTGTGGCCCACCCAGCCGGCGATGACTTTGAAATCAATCCCGACCTCAATGGCGTTGCTGCAAAAATAATGTCGCAGACCGTGGTGCATGAAGGATGGCAGCCTGGCCTTCTGGCAGGCGGTGATGATGGCGCGCTTGGCATTGTCTATGGGAATGATCCGGTCTGCCGGTGCGGGAACGGCGTCGCCACAGATGCGTTCAAGCAGTTCACGCATGGCGGGGAATAATGGCACCACACGCACTTCGAGGTTCTTCGTGCCGCGTTCGCCGCCCGTGACGGTGAATGTGTTGCGGTCCCAATCAATATCGCCCCAGGTGAGATTGACGGCTTCGCCCAAGCGCATGCCAGAATATCCCAAGAGTTCCACAAGGTCGCCAGCGGGTTTGGCACGAATATCGGCCTCGCGGATGGCTTCGACCAACTTGGTGAATTGTTCGCGGGTCGGAATGGTGATCTTTGACTTGGGAATCTTGCGGATCGGCACTGTTTCGCGGGCCGGGTTGTCGAGGAGCAAGCCGTCGCGCACCGCGTAATCCAGCACAGCCAAGAGGACGCGCCGCTCATGCTTGTAGCTGGCCGGGGAGATGTTCTTGCCGCGACCGGTAAGCCAGGCCTCGCAGTGCTGGCTGCCGATGTTCCGGATGGCCACGTGACCGAAATAAGGCGTGAGCCCTTTCAGGCAGGTGTCGAGCCGGCTGATGGATTTTTCCTTGAGATGAACACGGTGGTTGGCAAGCCACCGTTCCGCCAGGCCCGCGAAGGTAATCTTGCCGGCACCCTTTGTCTGGTTGAGGCGTGCGACCTTGTCGCCGAGTTCGTTGAGCCGGCGCCGGGCGAGTGCTGAATCGGTTGTCTTGAGCGACCGCCGGATTTGCTTGCCCGCGCGTTTAAACAGGGCATAGTATGTTCCGGATGACGCGAGCCGATATAAATTTTGAGCGACTTTGTGGAAGACCGCCCTTGACGATAATTGAGGCTTTTTTGACATGCCTCAATTATAGGGTTACAACAACGGGTTACAAGTCCAAAATAACACTAAATTTGATACCGAGTCAAGTCATTTGTTTATAACAGTTTGCGCGCGTAGCTCAATTGGATAGAGCGTCGGCCTCCGGAGCCGAAGGTTGTGGGTTCGACCCCCGCTGCGCGCACCATTCTTAAATCATGTTTTTCGTTGTAAATCATCAATGAAATCAATCATTTTAGGAGAATCCGCTTTTTACACTCGGTTGTCTTCGGTCGTCTGAAATGGAATGTCAAATTGACGAAACCAGAACAGAAACCAGAATACTTGGATTCGAGAATTTGAGGAAATTGGGTTTCAGTTGGTCTGGCTTGGGTTCTGACGTGTTTGGTGGAAAATCCCACACCCCTTCTACGGTGAAAATACGCCCCTCACCCTTTTCCACGCAACCTGGCCCCCTTTCCATGAACGTCACCACCGTTGACGGTTGAACGTCCAAACCATCGTTCTTGAACGAACTGACTGGCTTCACGGGGTGGAGTTTCACAGGTGTTGAGCCAGATGACAATGGCGGCGTGAATTCGGGTTTGCCAGACTGGTAGCAGAGCATGGCACCACTGACAAGCGTGCGACCCACGGCGACGAGCTTGCGTTGAGAATCTTGGCTCTGTAAAATTTCCACCAGACATTATAATTCAACCACACACCCCATGACACAAGGCGGTTCAGACCCCTCAACTTGGTTCAGCCCTCCCTCTCGTCCTCCCGCCGCCTGTCGTGACCCTTTTTTGAATTACGGCGGCAAAGATGCACGGCTTCGGGTCATTCCCGCCGTTCGGAAAAAGCTCCAGTCCAATCCGAATGGCGTTTACATCAATTGCACCACATCTGGGAGGAAAGCGGGTTCACATCTACTCAGCCCATTTCGGCTTGGGCCGTGTCATTTGTATGGAGACATCACCTCCCAGAATATGGAAAACGCATGGCAGTATTCCAAGGTGTTTAAGCCGTTCGTTGGAACGGACGGCAAGCCAACCGCAGAATATTTTAAGTGGGCTCAATTGGGTTGGTCATCCTGCAAAGCAAAAAGACACCCGATGGGCAATGGCACAAAATCCATTTTTCACTGGTGGGATGGGCAACGGCTCGACAAAGTTGAAGCACGCAAGCGGATTTATGTCCCCCTCTACGTTGAGCAGGTGGTCAAGGAGAGGAATTTCCAATTTCTGAAAAGCATCTGGGAAGAGGATATAAAGCCGGACGCGGAAAGCACCCTGTATTTGATGGACTATGACGCCTACGAGTATGGCACCATGTCTTTGTCCGAGGTTTTGAACAACCCGGCCAAATCAATGGGGCACGGTTTTGTCTTGGCGATGTTGCTGACGAACGATGCAGCATTGCAGGAGTGCGAACTTCGACCGTCGTAATAATGTAAGATTAATCAAATCATTCCTCACATCTAGGCGTGACTGGTCAAACGAACATCAACCGTGATGCACTTCACGGTGACAGTTCCCACAAACCGCGAATCCTCCGGCTTGAACGGTCGAATACTTGATGGAATGAACTCACCCCTCAACCAGAACATAAACTAGAACAAATGGCGAATCTCAGGATTTCAGCCGGGTAAACCCTTGGTTATACAGTAAATACGTATTTAGATTGGATTTACCGTCGTTTTCTCCGGAGCCGAAGGTTGTGGGTTCGACCCCCGCTGCGCGCACCATCTTTCCCGGCTTC
>PLZL01000475.1 GCA_003152145.1 Limisphaerales bacterium | reverse complement strand
AGAAACACATGCGGCGTCTGAATCAGGATGCCCGCGCCGTCGCCGGTGTTCACTTCGCAGCCGCACGCGCCGCGGTGATCGAGATTGCGCAACGCCTGCAACGCCTGCTGGACGATGGCGTGCGACTTCCGGCCCTTGATGTTGACGACGAAGCCGACGCCGCAGGAATCGTGCTCGAATTGCGGGTCGTAAAGCCCCTGCTTTGGCGGTGGCACTGTTCGCACCCCGCTGGCATTCTGATATTGCTCTGTTTTGCTGGTCATTGTTACGGTGACTGACGCCTCTCGTTCGCTTATTTTTTACTTAAATTCGGCCGCTGCGCAATAAATGTTTTCAAAATTCACGCGCCAATTGCCAATCTACACCATGCCGGGAAAATGTATATCGCACGCGGTAAACTATTGAAGCTCGCGAAAAAGAGCAGCGGGGCGCGGGCTTCAACCCGCTTCATCCTCCGTCGTGACGGGACGTTGAAAATGGCCGGGATTTTCTTAATTCATCGTGCCAGCACGCGCCAGAACTTCATCTGAACGGACGGCAGGGAAAGCGATACGACTTGCGGATCGTTTGTCAGCTTCAACGAAAGCGTCGTTTGCCAGTTGGTCGCCGTCAGGGAATCCAGTTCCTGAATGTCGTTTGTGTGGCCGACGTCGCCGCTGATGGTGAGCCAAAGGTTGGTTGCGCCAGGCGCGATTGAAAGCCGTGGCGCGCGCGGCGGCAGCGTCACCGCCAGGTCGTCGCTGAAATCGGGAATGCCGTTGGCGTTGGCGTCGTTCGTGGCGTCAATGGAAAGCACCCACACTTGGTAGTCGGGTTCCGCTGTGTTTGGGTCGCCGTCGGCAAAGTAAACGTAGCCAACGTAGTTGGTGGGCCAGGGCGGGTCGCGCGTAAAAATTTCGTTGTCAAAGGCAAGCATCTGCAAGGCGGCGTTGGTCCACACGCCGGGCTTATTGGTCAGCGTGTTGAAACGGTCGGCGGCTGATTTGTCGAAGGCGATTGGCCCTTGAAGCGTGTTCGCCGGATTGCCGGTCTGCGTCAGATTGATGCTCGCGGAAACCGTGTTCGAGCCGGGCGTGTAAGTCAATGGGCCGGTGTATTCGATCAACTNNGTAGTTGATGCCAAAACCACTGCATTGGATCACACCGGAACTGGTCAGACCATTCACGCCTTGCGAGACTTCCCAAAAATCCGGAAAGCCGTTTCCGTTTGCGTCGCCTCCATTGGGCACATTCATGGCCATTGCGCCCGGGTCTGTTTCATCATACAACTCGCTGTAGAGGTCAATATAGGTCGAGTGAGTATAGCCGCTGTTAAAGAAATCCAATGCAAGCTCGCCGTTGTCTCCCGACGAAAGCGTGGTCAAATCCAGGCGCCACCGAAAGCCGTAGGAATCATCCGCGGTGGCTTCCTGAAATTGAGGAGACAGGCAATACAGCCGCGCNNCGCAATTAACTCACTTATTCAGTGCGTTGTCAATGTGAAAGATTCTATTCCAATAAGCCAAAGGTCGCTGTGGAACCATCGGAAAGGGTGAACCGCAAACCACGCAAAATACGCGAAAGGCTGGACGCGAATTGCGCTGATTTTCACAAATTGAACTCGTGTTAATGCGTGAAATTCGTGTCAAAAATTTCGTGTGTTTCGTGGTTTCAATTCCTTCCCGCCAAAATAATCTGTTACCTTTTCCCGGCGGCGTAAATATATGAATGAAATGATGAACGACGACCTGGCCTTGCTGCGGGAATACGCCCGGCGCAATTCCGAGGAGGCGTTTGCCGCGCTCGTCTCGCGCCACGTCAACCTGGTCTATTCCGTGGCGTTGCGACAGGTGCGCGACCCGCAGTTGGCCGAGGAAATCACGCAGGTGGTGTTCATCATTCTGGCGCGCAAGGCGGACTCGCTCGGCGACAAAACCATCTTGCCCGGTTGGCTTTGCCGCACGGCGCGATACGCGAGCGCCAATGCGTTGACCATTCAACGGCGGCGGCAACATCGCGAACAGGAGGCGCACATGCAATCCATTTTGAACGAAGCCGAAACGGCGCACGAAGAAACGTGGAAACAAATCGCGCCACTGCTCGACGGCGCGATGGAACATCTTGGCCAGAAAGATCACGACGCGCTGGTGCTGCGATTTTTCGAAAACAAAACTTTCGCGGAAGTCGGCGCAACTTTGGGCGCGAGCGAGGACGCGGCGAAAATGCGCGTGAACCGCGCGCTGGAAAAGCTGCGGAAATTTTTCACGAAACGCGGCGTGAGTTCGACCACGGCCATCATTGCCGGAACAATTTCCGCCAATTCCGTTCAAGCCGCGCCGGTGGCGCTGGCAAAAGCCGTGACCGCCGTGGCGATTGCCAAAGGCGCGGCGGCCAGTGGTTCAACATTAACCCTCATCAAAGGAGCATTGAAAATTATGGCATGGACAAAAGCAAAAACAGCAATCGTGGCAGGTGTGGCAATTATCCTGGCTGCCGGCACAACAACTTTAGTGGTTAAACATCAGCATCGGGCGAAAGGGTCTATGATGTATGCCACTCCGGAAGCCACACTCCAATCATCACTTTTGGCGATGAGTAAAGGTGACATGAAAATGGTTTTGGCAAGCTTCACCCCGGAGTTCCAGAAGGCCTTCATGGAAACGGCAGGAAAAGGAAAATCCGAGAGTGATCTGGCCGCGCAGAACATCAAAATAGCCGCCATGATCGGGAGCTTCCAAGACATCAGCAACGAAGTCATATCAAGCGACGAGACAATCCTGCATTTTCTTTCAAGCCGGATGGGCGCCGCCACCGTGCCGATGAAAAAAATTGAAGGTGAATGGAAGATCAATGGAAATGTAACTACCGACGGCCCGAGTCATGGTGTCCGGAAATGAAGTAGCCCAAACGAATCGCGAAGCGGCGGCTGGAAATCAGCCCGGCACATCGTGCCGGGTTTCGTCGCCCAAAATAACAACGTCATGAGCGGACGTGGAATCCAGCGTGAATTTTCCATCGTCCCGCCAGGAGGAATCATTTCATCCGGCAATCCACCAGCCACTTCGCAGCTGGCTAATTTCCATCCGTCGCTCTGCGACTTCAAAATGGTTTAACGCGAACCACGCTAAATACACGAACGGATTTTTTGGAAGAATTCATTTTCGCATGTTTTGCATGTTTCGCGGTTTCAATTTTTCTACGGCCATTGCTCAAACCATTTTACACGCCGCCCGCGCATGGTATGATGTCCTTCTGTGAATTCGCAAAAGCG
>PLZL01000153.1 GCA_003152145.1 Limisphaerales bacterium | reverse complement strand
GTCAAACTTTGCGAGTCCTCCGGCAGAGCCGGAGGATTTCCTATGGATTAAGAATAAGATGGAGCCAATGGCCGGGATTGAACCGGCGACCGACGGTTTACGAAACCGTTGCTCTACCGCTGAGCTACATTGGCTTAAAACGATTGAAAAAAGCGCTTTCTATGCTGTTATTCTCGCAACCCAGCGGCGCATATTTTGGGCGCGTTCGAGTCAATGGCAAGTTAATTCGTCGCTCGTGTCGTGAGGATTTTAAAGGCGAACAAAAGCGGACAGATTTCAAATAGCGCGAACTTGGAGGAGGACGGCGGGTTTATAGTTTGCCCGTCGTAGATTCCTGGTGTTTGGCAACCGCCACCGCCATGGTGGTGACACTTTGAAGAATCTGGCGCGCGGCTTCGGGATCGGCGATCTTGAGTCCATACGTCTTGTCGAGGGCCACAACCAGTTGCAGGGCGTCCACCGAATCCAGACCCACACTGCCGGGGCCAAACAATGGCTGGTCGTCGCCGATTTCTTCCGCGCTGATTTGGAGCATGAGGTTCTCGATCATCAGCCGCTTGATGTCTTGTTTGATCGCTGCTGTGTTATCCATTACAAAATGCCGACGTCCACGCCGGGAAAAATTCTGCTCTAAGGCCAGCTGCAGCGCAAGCCAAGAAGCGGCCTGGCAAGTGATGCCGTGACTCAACTCAATGTCAGACGGCGCGGTCGTCTTTCGGCTTTTCCACCAACGACGCGAGTCTCTTTTCAGTTCTATCCATGTCCGTCAATTCTTGCGACTGCGTTGAGTTGGCCGCCGGCGTCGCTCGCTCTGCCTGTGGATGAGAATGATTTGAAATTTTCGACGCATCGGGATAAGCTCGTCGCATCAGCAGTCCGCCGCCCAGCAGCCACCAGGCAACGAGCAGGTTAAATGCGATGGGCAGAATCGCGTTTATGAGGTCGCTTTTACCAGCGTTCTCAATGGCTTCCAAATCCAGCACCGGCGAAACGGCTCTCAAACCAAGATAGAGGAAAAAAAGGCCCAAAAGCCGGACCGCCAGGCCGAATATGTCTCTTGGTTTCATCGCGCGCGTGAGTCTAAATAGTGCCGCTGGCTTGTTCAAGCGCTTTGCCTCTTTGTGAATAAGCAACTGAAATTGGAGCATGGGCGGTTGAGTTGCGCAAACCGTGATTTCGGTTTAGACACGCCCGGCCAAATCAGTTAAAAGAAGTGCCCATGTTTTTTGATCCGAGCTTTGGCAGGTTGGGTCGCCTGAACAGAAACGCAAGCTGGCTCGTCTTTTTCATTTTATTGTCGCTTCAAGCCTTCCCTTCAACAGGCGCCGCGCTCCCCGCGCGCCTGGTTCTGGCGCTGGATGGAATTGCTTATCGGGACATGAAAGCCCTGCAGACAGGCGTCACTTACACGAACATTTGGGGCAGCGTGCTGCATCGCAAGGCTTTCGGTTTCGAGGAGGGATATTTTCCGGTCAGCCGCGTGGTCTCGACGTTTCCATCCACGAGTGACGTCGCGTGGACCGACATTTTCGGCGATCGCCCGCTGCCCGGTTATCAGCGGACTTATTTCAGCGCGGCGGCAAATTCACTCATTTCCCACAACGGCGTCACCACCACTGTGGAGTATGAGCGGCAAATGGACTGGCAGGTGGAAAGCAGTTTCATCCGTTCGATGGGTTACATTTATTCCGTCCACACGTTTGAATACGAGCTGCACGAATTGGTCAAAAACTTTTGGAATGCCAGGAGCGAGGATGGCAACTACTACGCCTACTTCCGCGCGTCCGACGACGCCCAGCACATGGATCGTGACATCTTTTCCATGCTCTGCATGCTGGACAAACAACTTCAGGAACTCCGCGCCCGTTACAAGGCGCTTGAGGGGCGGGATCTGCAAATCGTGATTCTCTCGGACCACGGACACAATCACGCCGGCCCCGGCACGCGCGTCGAGGTTGAAGCCTTTCTAAAAAAGGCCGGCTACCGGATTGCGCAGTCCATCGCGAACCCAAAGGACGTTGTCTTGCCGACCGCCGGGATTGAGGACTGGGTTGAAATTCACAATTCACCCGCCGAAACCGAAAGGCTCGCACAACGGCTCACGCAGTTGAAAGGCGTGGATGTATTGACATCCCGGGTTCCGGATCAGACCAACCGCTTCCTGGTCATGAACTCCAAAGGCGAGCGGGCCGTCATTGATTGGAATCCCGCGAATAATGCCTACCGATATTCAACCGAAAATGGGGATCCGCTCAACTACCGACCGATGATTGAGTCGCTCGCCCGGAAAAATCTGCTCGACGCCGACGGCTTTGCCGCGGCCGATGACTGGATGGCCGCAACCATGACCAATCGCTATCCGCTGGCGCTGGAACGAATTGTGCGCGGCCTCACGCACGTCACCCTCAATCCCGCCACCATTCTCATCAGCCTGGACAATAATTATGTTCACTCCGGATGGCTGGTCAAAAAAGGCAGCCGGCTGGTGACCTGCGGGAGCACTCATGGCGGACTGGATGACATCAACTCGGACGGAATTCTGTTGAGCAATTTCAAATCCACCGGAGATACTTCGAGCGACCGGGTGGCCGGGCAGTTTGATGATTTTCCGGGGCTGCGCAATTATCGCGCGGAAGAAAATGGCGCCGAATGGGTCACCAAAAAAGAACAGTCCCTGACAAGAATTGCGCACGTGCCGTTCGACCGGGATTTCAACCTGCTGCGGGGCGATGATATTTTTTTACGGATTTGGTCGCCTCAATTCGCCCAGTTCGACAGCACCACCCCCATCGAGGTGGCGATTGAAAAAATTCCGCGTTTCTCCAGCGCGCAAATCCGTCGCGGAGATCAAAAACCGGTGGAGGCGCCCGAATTGCGTGTAACCTTCAGTCTTCCAGTTCCCTTGCCCGACAAATGCGCTTACGAAAGAATCTATGCGTGCCCGCCCGATCTGGTTCTGGAGCCGCAAACGGAGTATCAGATTTCGGGATGGATTCAGGGCCGGTGGAAAAACATCCGCCTTTTTGAATTCACCTTCCACACCAACAACCGCGGCCGGCCAACGGCGTATTAACAAAATGGATTGATGGATTGGTGGATAATTGGATTGCAATTCTCATTCATCCAT
>PLZL01000422.1 GCA_003152145.1 Limisphaerales bacterium | reverse complement strand
GTCAAGCTGGTGGACATCACCGCCAGCCCGATTACCGACGTGAAAGAGATTCCCAACGTGGACGTGGGCATTGTCGAGGGCGCCGTCTGCAATGAGGAACAGGAGCACGTGCTCCGCACGTTGCGGGCGTGCTGCAAGGTGCTGGTCGCGCTGGGCGATTGCGCCATCACGGGGAACATCCCCGCCCTGCGCAATCAATTCAAACTCGAAGACGTTATGGCGCGCGGTTTTGTCGAAACCGAGAGCACGCAGGTCGGCGACATTCCCGGGCCTCCACCCGTGCCCAGGCTCTTGAAAAAGGTCCGTCCCATCCAGGAGTTCGTAAAAGTGGACGCCCACATNNGCCGACACCATCTGGTATGTGCTCACCGAACTGCTCGCGGGCCGCATGCCGCAATGGACTGAGAAAAATTTGTGTTATGACTGAGACCAACACCAGGACCATTACGATCAACCCCGTCACCCGCATCGAGGGTCACGCCAAGATCACGATCCAGCTCGACGACGCGGGCAACGTGACGGACACGCAGTTTCACGTGGTCGAGTTCCGGGGGTTCGAGAAATTCTGCGAGGGCCGTTTCTTTGCCGAGATGCCGCAAATCACCGCGCGCATCTGCGGCATCTGCCCGGTGAGCCATCTGCTGGCCAGCGCGAAGGCGTGCGACGCGGTGTTGGGCGTGCTGATTCCGCGGCCGGCAAAACTGCTGCGCGAGTTGCTGCACATGGGCCAGCTCACGCAATCGCATGCGTTGAGCTTTTTCCATTTGAGCGCGCCCGACTTGTTGCTGGGTTATGACGCCGACCCGGCGATCCGCAACATCGTCGGCCTCATCCAGCAGCAGCCCGACATCGCCATCAAGGGCGTGCGTCTGCGCAAGTATGGGCAGGAAATCATCAAGCACGTCGGCGGGCGCAAAATCCATCCGGATTTCCCCATTCCCGGCGGCGTCAACAAGGCGCTCACCGTCGCCGAGCGCGATGAAATGCGCAAGGGCCTGCCCGAGGCGTTCGCGGCGACCAAGTTCGCGCTGGATCTGCTTAAAAAATATCAGGCGGCGCATCACGACGAAGTGGAAACGTTCGCCAGCTTCGACTCGAATTACATGGGCCTCGTCCAGCCCGACGGCGCGCTGGAACATTACGACGGCAACCTGCGGTTTTCCGACCTGAACGGCAAAACCGTCATGGACCAGGTCCCGCCGGACAAGTATCTGGATGTCATCGCCGAGGCGACCGAGCCGTGGTCATATCTCAAATTCCCGTTCATCAAACAGCTTGGTTATCCGGCCGGAATTTATCGCGTCGGCCCGCTGGCGCGGTTGAACCTTGTGGACAAAATCTCCACGCCGCAGGCCAACGCCGTGTTGCGCGAGTGGAAAAGCGGCCGCCACGGCGTCCGCCGCAGTTCGTTTTACTACCACTGGGCGCGGTTGATAGAAATCCTCTATGCGCTCGAACGCATCGGGCAGTTGCTCGACGACCCTGACATTTGCAGCACGGACATCATGGTCACTGCGAGGCCGGCCAATGCGCAGGGCGTTGGCGTGATTGAAGCGCCGCGCGGCACGCTGTTCCATCACTACTGGGTGGACGAAAACGGGCGCATCGAAAAGGTCAACCTCATCGTCGCCACCGGACACAACAACCTGGCGATGAACCGCGCCGTCCTGTCTGTCGCGAAAAAATATGTGAAGGGAAATGAGTTGAAGGAAGGCATGCTCAACCGCGTCGAAGCCGCCATCCGCTGCTACGACCCGTGCTTGAGCTGCTCGACGCACGCCGTCGGCCAGATGCCTCTGCACGTTCAACTCATCGCGCCGGACGGCACGGTGTTGAACGAGATGGCGCGTGGATAAAACTTGTTTGTTTGGTTCAGTTGTTGGTTTGGCTTGGATTGGCGGGGAAACGGTGCTGGGCCGTTTCCAGCCGTTTGGTTTTGAAAAATTTTCGCAAGAATTGAACGCAACTTGCAGAAATAGGCGCGGCACAATTTCCCATGTCTCCGAACGCATTCATCAACAAACCGAAGCCGACCGACGCCGAATTGACCGCCGCTCTCGGCCCGGCCAAAGCAATTTGGGATCAACTCCTCGCCGACCTCGCTAAAGATTTCGACGCGAATGTCCAGGAGTGGAATAGTTATTCGCCCAAAGCCGGCTGGTTCCTGCGTGTGAAGCGCAAGGCGCGGACCATCGTGTGGATTGCTCCGTGTCTTGGTTGCTTCAGGGTGGCTTTCATTCTCGGAGACAAGGCGATGCAGGCGGCGCGGCAAGGCCAATGGCCCAAACGTGTCATCAAAGTGATGGACGAAGCCCCGAAATACCCGGAAGGAACTGGCATCCGGCTGGAGGTAAAATCGTCGAGAGACATCGGGACGCTGAAGAAACTCGCCGCCATCAAGCTGGCGAATTGAGCTGTTACAGCTTGAGCGCCAATCTTCAAGCGCGAATGACGGTTTTTCGATCCGTGCCACGAAGCGCGAATTCGTGAAACATTCCGGGCGCTTGCCGTGTATTTGAGTTATGCAACACGGCGCATCCGCGACAGCTCAAAGCTTATGACACGGCACACTCTTCGTCTGGCACTGGCGTTCACAGTTTTGGTTGTTCTCACCGGCTGCGCATCGGAGCGGCATTCGGCGACCGTGGGGAACTACAAGGTTGTTTACGGGCAGATGGGGCCGGCGGCGCAGCGTTGGGAAACCGTCAAGGCGGCCGTCGCCGGCTGGGAGGTCGTTGGCGAAACCGACGATGAAGAATACAGCGTGCTGGTATTGCACAAAAACAAATGAGAAACAGCGTTTGCACCATTATGAAACTGACTCCAATCCTATTACTCCTGACCTCCTGCGCGGCGCTGGCTGCGACTGAGGAACAAATCAATACAAACTTCAACGTAGCGTCCGGCGGCTCACTCGTCGTTGACGTGGACTTCGGTTCCATTGATGTCACGACGAACGCGACCGACGAAGTCTCCGTGGACGTCTGGCGCAAAGTCACGCGCAAGGACAAAGCCGACGAAGAGCAATTCCTTCGCGACAACCCGGTTCAATTCCTGCACGACGGCGACATCGTCACCGTGCGCTGCCGCCAAAAGCACGAGAAGAACCGCTGGTTCAACTGGGCTTCGAGAGGAAATCAAAACGAGGGCAAAGTCACCATCCGTGTTCCCGCCCGGTTCAACGCCAGCCTCGATACGTCCGGCGGCGCCATCGCCGTCAGCGACCTGGCCGGCAAGGTCAACGCGGACACGAGCGGAGGCGGATTGAAGTTCACGCGCCTGCACGGCCTGCTCAAGGGCGACACTTCCGGCGGCGGCATCCGTGT
>PLZL01000137.1 GCA_003152145.1 Limisphaerales bacterium | reverse complement strand
TCATTTCAATCAGCGTCGGGCGGCCATGCGGGCAGGTGTAGGGCATCGCGCAGCGGCGCAAATCCTCGACGAGGTTTTCCAGCTCCGCGCCGCCGAGCGGGTCGTTGGCCTTCACCGCGTGGCGGCAGACGGTTTTGGCCACCGTGTGTTCGCCGAGGCGCGCCAGGTTCACCTCGCGTCCGGCGGCGCGCAGTTCGTCCACGAGATCGAACACAAACCGGCGCGGGTCCGGCACCTTCACGAACGGCGGCAGCGCATCGAGCAGAAATGTCCGCTCGCCAAATTCGCTCAACCCGACGCCGAGCTTGGTGAGAACGACGAGTTGCTCGNNGGCACGGCGGTGTTCGACTCGATGCGGTTCATCATCTGCTCGAACAAAATCCGTTCGTGCGCCGCGTGCTGGTCCAACAACACGAGTCCGCGGTCGGATTCGAGCAGCACATAAAGTTTGCCGATGACGCCGACGAGGCGGAGCGGGACGTTGAGCAGAGGTGTTGGCGATTGCGGATTGCGGATTGCGGACGGCGGATTGATTTCAATTGCCGATTGGGCTTCCACCGCGCTCGTTGCCGGTTCTGCTTTGGCCGGAGCTGGCAACGAAAGGCCCATTTTCGAAGGCGTTTGTGCGGTGGGAGAAATTTGCGCCGGAGCTGCCGGTGACGGTTTTACCTTCTCCGGGAAATTCAGCACGACTGGTGCGGAAGCTTCCGGTGCAAATTTTGATTCGCTTGGCGTGCTGGGCGGCTTGGCGGTTGATTTCATCGGCTCGGAATGAAACGCCAACAGCGCGTCGCGCACGGCTTGGACAACAAATTTGCGGACTTCAAATTCGCGGCGGAATTTCACCTCGCGCTTGGCCGGATGAATGTTCACGTCCACCGCGGCGGGGTCAATTTTGAGAAAGAGGCAGCAGACCGGGTAGCGGCCCTTCATCAGCGAGTTGTGATAGCCCTCGATGAGCGCGTAATTGATTCCGCGATTTTCCACCGGCCGGCGGTTGACGAAAACGAACTGGCCGTCGCGCGTCGCGCGCGAAACGCCGGGTGAGCCGATGAGTCCCCAAACCCTTATTTCTGATTTCTGATTTCTGATTTCTGATTTTTCAGGCGAAGCGTTGTCAAAAATGTCGGTTTCTTCCGGCGCGGAAGGATATCCGTCATCTTCAAGCAAAGCGGAGAAATTCACGGACAAAAGTTTTTCGTCACCAAGCAGTGCGCGGAGGCGTTCGCGCAAAGCCTCGATACGACTGGACGTGGCTGCGCCAGATTTCACCGCGGGCAGTTGCCAGACATTGCGTCCATCCTTGACGAATGTGAACGCGACTTCAGGAAACGCGAGCGCGGCCAGCGTGAGGTAATGCTGGATGTGCGCGGCCTCGGTTTCTTCAGTCCGCAGAAATTTTCTCCGCGCGGGTAAATTAAAAAAAAGCTGCCGCACTTCGACACTCGTGCCGGCCGCGCTGCCGGCGGCCTTGACTTCGACAATTTTGCCGCCATTGACGATGATTTGCGTTCCTTCGGGCGAAGGGTTTTCACGTTCGCGCGTGGTGAGCATGAAGCGGCTGACGCTGGCGATGCTGGGCAGCGCTTCTCCGCGAAAACCCAGCGTGGCGATGGACGCCAGATCTTCAGCGCGCTGAATTTTACTGGTGGCGTGGCGTTCGAGACAGAGCAGCGCGTCGTCGCGGCCCATGCCGAAGCCATCGTCGGTCACGCGAATGAAACTGCGTCCGCCCGCGCCAATTTCGACGGTGATTTTTTGGGGATTGGCGTCGAGGGAATTCTCAATCAGTTCCTTCACGACGCTGGCGGGGCGCTCGACCACTTCGCCGGCGGCGATCTGGTTGGCGACCTGTTCGGAAAGGAGGCGGATGCGGTTCATGCGTTTGTGTGAATCGTTGAATCGTTAAACCGTTGCATCGTCAGACCAGTTTGTCGCCTGTCCGCCTCCGATGCAACCATTCACGATTCATGGAGCAACGTTATTTTGACAGCGCAGCGTGATGCAAAAATTGCGCCGTGGTTTCACGTTTCCAGATGGCATCTACATAAATACGCCGAAGAATTCGAATTTCGGTTCAATTCCCGTGAGCACCCTTCCGCAATGTTCCCTGCATTGGATTTGCAGTTTTCGAAGCCAGAGCCTTTATAACGCCGGGCAAATGAAGTTTGCTGGCGATAAAGCCAGGAGATTGAAATGAGCGGAGCCTCTTGGGCGTGGCGGCCAATGACTTTTTCTGAACTTTGTTGACAACGCGTTGCAAAAATGTAACATTGACTTATTCGGGTGGCAGCACGTTTCTTCAGCGGGGTTCCCCACCCCCACCTCCTTGGCGTCTGCTGCCCGAATATTCAAAATTCCCCAGCCGGAACCAAAACTTGACGATCCGCCATGGATTCTTTAATTTATATGTCCCCCTTGCGGGGGCGTAGCTCAATTGGTTAGAGCGCTGCCCTGTCACGGCAGAGGTTACGGGTTCGAGCCCCGCCGCTCCCGCCAGTATTTTATTCTATAACAATTCCAGCACGCGGCGCAGTTCCGCGTCGGTATTGTAGAAATGCGGCGAGAGACGAATGTAATTCCTGCCCTGCCGGTCGCCGCGCAGCGAGGTGGCGATGCCGGCATCCGCCTGTGTTTTGTGCAATGCGGCCAGATCTTTTCCCGGCGAGAAAAATGAAACGATGCCGCCGGCATTTTCCGGGTTTGCATCCGCGTTCAAAACGGTGAAGCCTTTGGCTTGCAACGCCGGCACAAGCCACGCGCGTTTACGGGCCAGTTCGGCGGCGATGTTTTCGATTCCAATTTCCAGCGCCAGCTCCATCGCGGCAATCAGGCCGACGAGGCCGATGAGATTGTGCGTGCCGGCCTCGAATTTCACCGCGCCGGGGCGGAAGACGATTTGCTCCTGCGCGACAAAATTCGGGTTCTTCACGTTGTGCCAGCCGTAAATTGGCGGATTCAATTTCTCCTGAAGTTCGCGCCGCACATAAAAGATTCCCGCGCCGCACGGGCCGAGCAGCCATTTATGCGCGTCGGCGGCCAGAAAATCCACGTGTTCCACCGTCGTCGGAAACGCGCCCAGCGTCTGGATCGCGTCGAGGCAGAACAAAATCCCGCGCTCGCGCAAAAATTTTCCGATGGCGTCATGCTCCAGCCGGAAGCCGCTGATGAAATGACAGGACGCCAGCGCGACGAGCCGCGNNGTGTTTTCGTCCACCTGGCCCATCACGTCCTTTGCGCGAATCACGCCGAGGCCGCGCGTGTTGAGCAGCCGCACCTCGACGCCTTTTTCCACGAGCGCCATCCACGGATAGACATTGGACGGATAATCGTCGTGATAGATCAGAAGGTTGTCGCTCCGGCGGAATTTCAGCCCGGCGGCGACGAAGCTCAACGCGAGCGAGGTCGGGCCGACGAGCGCGATTTCGTCCGGCTGGCAGTTCAGCAATTGCGCGCCGAGTTTGCGCGCGTCGGCCAGCCGGTGCTGCACAAAAGCCTCCTGGTCGCCGAGCGTGCTTTGGCGGGCGCATTCGGAAATAGCGCCGGCCACGCGGCGCGGCAGCGGGCA
>PLZL01000420.1:10005-12745 GCA_003152145.1 Limisphaerales bacterium | reverse complement strand
CCGGAATGCCGACCGCGTCCACGCTCGTTACGGGCGATTTCACGAAGGCAAGCACAATGTCCAAATCGTGAATCATCAAGTCGAGCACGACGCCTACGTCGGTCGAGCGGGCAGGGTAGGGCNNCGACTTGCAGGACGCAATTTTTCTGCTGCGCGATTTGAATCAGTTCAGCAGCCTGTGCGGTGTTGTCGGTCATCGGTTTCTCGACGAGGACGTGCTTGCCTTGCAGAAGCAGTTGTTTCGCGATTTCAAAATGCGTCGTGGTGGGCGTGACGATGTTGAGCGCATCGCTGGCGGCGGCGGCTTCGGCGATGGAATTAAAAACGCGCGCGTTGTGCCGGGCTGCAATTTTCCGGGCGGCGTCGGCGTTGGCATCGAAAACGCCGGTGAATTCCACAAGACAGGCGGCGGCGAGTTCGGCGTAAATACGAACATGGTTTTGTCCCAGCGAGCCGGTGCCGAGGACGGCGACTTTGACCTTTGATGCCATGCGCGGAGCTTAAAGTTCAGAGTTCGCGGTTCAAAGTTCAAAGTTTGGGGATGAAAGCGAATTGTCGCACCTTCGCACGACATTCGACGCCATAACTTCAAAGAATTCAGCTTGCGTTTTGAGCGGCGAGCGGAAAAACTGTGAATTCGCTATGCAAGCGCAAGACTCAACGACATTGTTTCTTTTCAAATTGTGGCCCTGGGTTGAAGCCAACAAAAACGGGCTGATTGCCGGAGCGGCCATCGCCGTCATCGCCATTTTTATAATCTGGTTCGTGGCCTGCCAGCGCGAGTCGAAAGAAATCGCCGCGGGGCAGGCGCTGACGCAGGTGGCCCTTTCCAGTGGCGGACCGTCGGCCGGCGCCTACTTGAAAGTCGCCGAACAGCATTCCGGCACGGTTGCAGGACAGCGCGCGCTGTTGCAGGGCGCGGCGGCGTTGTTCGATGCGGGCAAATTCACCGACGCGCAGGTGCAGTTCCAAAAATTTCTGGATGCGCATCCCGATAATGAGTTTTCCGGGCAGGCCGCGCTTGGCGTGGCGGCGAGCCTCGACGCCCAGGGCAAAACGGATTTGGCCGTCGGCGCGTATCAGCGGGTCATCAGCAGTGCTTCCGACGCTACAATCGTGAGCGCCGCGAAATTTGGCCTGGCCCGGATTGAAGAGTCCCAAGGCCGGCTCAACGATGCCCTCCTCCTTTACCAGGACGTTGCGCGCGCCAACCCCGGCGGCTCGCTCGGTTCCGAAGCGACCATGCGCTCGATGGAGTTAAGGAGCAAACTGCCGGCGGCCACGTCCGTGACGACCCCGGCAACTCCTTTGAAGTCGGGCCACTAAAACATGAAGTTGACGATCATCGGAACGGGCTACGTCGGCTTGGTCACGGGAACCTGTTTTGCCGAGGTCGGCCATCATGTCGTTTGCGTGGACAACGACGCCGCTAAGGTCAAATTGCTTCAATCCGGCGGCATCCCGATTTACGAACCCGGCCTGGGTGAACTCGTGAGGAAAAATGTCGCCGCCGGGCGGCTCAAATTCACGAACCACACGGCCGAGGGCGTCCAGAAATCCGACGTGGTTTTCATCGCCGTGCCCACTCCGCCGCAGCCGGATGGCTCGGTGGACTTGAGTTTCATCGAAAAAGTCGCGCGCGACATCGCCGCTGCCATGACGGATTACAGGATCGTCGTGGACAAGAGCACCGTGCCCGTCAAGACCGGCGAAAAGGTTTCTGAAACCATCAAACGCTATTGCAAAGCCCAGGTGGATTTTGATGTCGTCAGCAATCCCGAATTTTTGCGGGAAGGTTTCGCCGTTGGCGATTTGATGAAGCCCGACCGCATCGTCATCGGCGTCCGTTCGCAACGGCCCGTCGCCGCGATGAAGGAAATCTACAAGCCGTTCAACGCGCCGATTGTCGTCACCGACATCAACTCCGCCGAGCTCATCAAGCACGCGGCGAATTCCTTTCTCGCGCTGAAGATTTCCTACATCAACGCCATCGCCAATGTCTGCGAAGCCGCCGGCGCGAACGTGCAGGAAGTGGCCAACGGCATCGGGCTGGACGAACGCATTGGCCGCCGCTTCCTCAACGCCGGCATCGGATTCGGTGGCAGTTGCTTTCCAAAGGATTTGAGCGCATTCATCAAAATCGCCGAGCAAATTGGCTACGATTTCCGCCTGCTCAAGGAAGTCCAGCAAATCAACGCCGGGCAGATGGATCGGTTTGTCAAAAAAATCGCCGACACGCTCTGGGTGCTGAAAGACAAAAAAATCGGCGTGCTCGGCCTTGCATTCAAGCAGAACACCGACGATGTGCGCATGTCGCCAGCCATCGAGCTTTGCCATCGTTTGCAAAAGGAAGGCGCGGCGCTCCGCGTCCATGATCCCAAAGCCATGGAAAAGGCAAAGGTTGTCCTGAAGGACGTGACCTACGTAGAAGACATGAACGCCGTGGCCGAAGGCTGCGACGCGATAGTCGTGGCGACGGAATGGGACGAATTCAAAAAGCTCGATCTTGACCGCGCCAGAAAATCGCTTACGCACCCCATCATGTTCGACGGACGCAATCTTTTCGACCGCACCGAAATGGAACGGCTCGGCTGGATTTACAAAAGTGTCGGACGGTGACGAGTGATCCTTAATGCGTGATGAAGACTCCGCGTTCTGAAATTCGCAATCACGCATCACGCAGCATGCATCAGTCCGTCGAAGTCAGCGCCGCGCTGATTTTCCGCGATGGAAAAGTTTT
>PLZL01000420.1:0-9997 GCA_003152145.1 Limisphaerales bacterium | reverse complement strand
GCCTACGCCGAAAAGAGCGTTCGCCTGAAATTTTTCGTCTGCAAATTGATTTCCGGCAAACCACAGCCGTTGGATTGCGCGGCATTCAAGTGGGTGAACAAAATGGAACTGGCCGATTTTGAATTTCCGGCCGCGGATGCGCGGTTGCTGGAGAAATTGCGCGCTTATAACTTCCCGTAAAGTTCCTCGACGACCTGCCGGAAATTATTTTCGCCCGGCTTGATGATGGCGAACTCGCGTTTGGCATTTTCCACCGAATCGCTAGCATGCGCGGCGTTGACCGTGATGTTTGAGCCGAATTCGCGGCGGATGGAACCGGGCGGCGCCGTGGACGGGTCGGTCGGGCCGAGCACGTCGCGGATTTTGCGGACGGCGTTCACGCCTTCATAAACCAGCGCGATGCACTTTTGAGTGCCGGGTTGCCGGCGCTCCGCGTCCGTTTTCAATTCGGATGGCGTGTGGCCGGTCATGAACCGCATGATGTTGTCAAACTGGTTATCGCCGTGCAGCGGACCAAGCACGTCGCCGAGGGCCTTTTGCGCGGCTGGTGGAATTTTGAAGCCAAATTCCTTTTCCAGCAGATGCCCGGCGCGTTCGCCGATTCCTCCCTTGAGCTTGGTGCGCAACACTTCGCGGACGGGGCCGTAAAAGTCCATCGCCTGCGCCAGGCTCATGTGCAGCACTTTGACGCCGACAACGTAAAGCCCCGTGCGTGAAAAGAAATCAATCACGTTGCCGGGGCGGCCGGTCGGGAATTTGAAGTTGTCCGGCTTGATGAGCACCAGCGTGCGCTCGCCTTTCTGTCCAGGCGGATAAACGATGACGTCTTCCAAAACGCCGCCGTCGGAATCGGAGAAACGCGCCCACAATTTCAATTTGGTCTCGGCTTCCTCCACATTCGGCGCGGCCAGCACGGCCGGCTCGAAGTAACGCACTGTTTGTTCGTCGTCATCCATGATCAAATCGCTGTAGGTGTCGCGAATCGTTTCGCCGCTGCGGCGGTCGGGACTCAAATTGCCGACGACCGCCCGCACTTTGCGCACCGCATCCTCGCCGCGAAAAACCATCACCAGAACGCGCCGGCGGCGTCCCGTCTTCGGATCGGGCGAAAAATCTTTAAGAACGTAGTCATGGAGCAATTCCTGGATTTTCCGGTCCTGCGGGTCTTCGGCGGAAACAATCGCTTCGGCGTATTGCCTTGCCAGTTCCGGGCCCGGTGCAAACATCCGCATCGCGGCCAGATCGAGGCCGGTGCGCGAGATGAGCCGGCTCAAAATGCCGCCGGTGCGCGACTTGTAAAGCGAATAGGGAGTGACGATGACGTAGGCGAGCTGGGGCTGGGACATAATCAACTCGTCGCGGTCGGGGTGGTTGGCGCGGCCGGAGCCGCGCTGGCCGGAGCGGCCTTGCCGCCCAAAATCTTGAACATGACCGTGCCGCAGGTCGGGCACTTGCCCTTGATGGCCTTGCGCCCGTTCTTCATCGTTTCCTCGACGCCATTCGAGATTTCCCGCTTGGCCTTGCATTTGACGCAATATCCTTCTGCCATAAAAACTTTTACCGCCCGTGCTTCATGCCCGAACGATGACACCAGTTTAACCAAGTCAAATCCAGAGTGCAACTCGGAAAGAGAATCGCTAAAACACGTTGAACATAAGACAATTGCAGCGCGATTCAAAGCGCATTTTCTTGAAACTGAAAGAAAGGTTCTTGCCAAATTGTTTATTGTGGGTTATACCCACTCCATGATTATTACCGCCGATTCCCGACGCCGGGTGACGCTGCCGAAACCAGCCCATCCCGGCGATGCGTTTGACTTGGAAAAGACCGGTGAAAGCCAGTTTCTTCTGACGCGATTGGAAAAACCGGAGCGGAAAATTACGTTGTCACTCAAGAACGGATTTCTGGTCGCCGCTTCCGGCAAGCGCATCACGATGGCCGAGACGCGCAAATTGATGGATCAATTTCCATGACTAATGGCATCCTGATTCTGTGTAGTGCCGAGCCTGTGGCTCGACTTCATCGGCGCACAGCGCCAATACTACAGCCATGACCTGCCTGCTGGACGTTTCCACTCTGCTGGCGTGGCTGTGGGCTGACCACGAACATCACCAGCGCGTCATCCGCTGGCAGAAAGGAAAGTCCATCGCCGTTTGCCCGATCACGGAACTCGGTTTTGTCCGCATCTCGACGCAGCCGGCGTTTGGCGCAACGATGGATGAAGCGCGGGAAATGCTGGCGTTCTGGCACAAGAAAGTTCAGCCGCAATTTGTCCCCTGCGATTTGAAAATTCTCGACAGCGCGCCCGCGCCAGCGAGTGGTCGGACAACGGATTTTTATCTCGCAAGCCTGGCCCACAAACACGGCATGAATTGGGCGACGCTGGATGAAAACAGCAAACATCAGGCCGCGTTTGTTTTGCCGGATTAAAAGCCCAGCAATTTCTCGCTCGCACTTAACAAATTGACGTGGTAAACCCCAAGTCATGAATTGGCTATAAACTTGAAGGGACGCTATGAACGACAATCCGACTACATGGACGCTGGATGGTTTTGTTGAACACTTTGATTTTGTTCATCACAAAATGCTCGACCATAAATTTGTTTGGGTGCTTGGTGCTGGTGCATCATACGCATCCAACATTCCTTTAGGAAATCAATTGGTTGATCAATGGCTTAGTAAGATGCACTTGCGAGATGACGGTGGTAAAATTCCTCTGGAAAAGTGGGCAACGGCAGAAAAATTAGAAATTACGGGATTTAAGTATGAAGAACGAGCGAGTTTTTATCCACAAATCTATGATCGTTGTTTTCGTGAATATCCTGAAGAGGGCTATGCGTTTTTAGAAAGCGTCATGTCGGGAAAAGACCCAAGCCCTGGCTACTCAATTCTGGCAGCATCACTGGCCGATGATCCTCCCCGACATAATGTTGTTATCACAACCAACTTTGACAATCTAGTGGCTGATGCGCTAGCGATTTACACCGACACTTTTCCATTAGTCTGCGGACACGAATCGCTGACAACATTTGTCAGGGTGGCAATGCGCCGTCCCCTAATTTGCAAAATTCATCGAGACTTGTGCTCGGACCTCAAAACGATCCAAAGCGCCTTCGCCGTATGCACGATAATTGGGGCATTGCTTTGCGTGCATTGTTCCAGCATTATACACCCATCTTCATCGGATATGGCGGAAATGACGACACGCTCATGGATCTTCTGGAGTCAATGCAACCTGATGACATCAAGGGACAGTTGATTTGGTGTTATTATGAAGAAGAAAAACCGAGTCAGCGCATTATTAATTTGGTCAGCGATCTGAATGGCGTTCTTGTTCCAGTCCCTGATTTCGATCTTCTCATGGTGTTGCTTGGCGAGAAAATGGGTATCGCTTTGATGGACGATCAGATCGGGAATCGTGCTACAAAAAGAGCCGAGCGATATCGCGATAGAATTCTACGATTAGACACAGTCAAACATCCATCGGTCACAAGAGCGCTTGCCGCAACGCTTGAACGGGCGGGTGGATGGTGGAGTTGGGAACAAAAAGTTCGCCTTGAAAAAGATCCAGCCCGCAAAGAGATTATTTACAGGCAGGCAATTGAGCTTTGTCAAAAGAGCTATGAACTGCATGGCAATTTTGCTCTTTGCCTGTGGAAGGAATGTAATAATCCTGATGAAGCAGAACGCGCCTTTCTTAGGGCTTTAGAATTAAATCCCAAACATGCTAACACCCTTTGTAATTACGCATCTTTTCTTAGGAATGAGAGAAAAAACAATGATCAAGCTGAACAGTTCTACAAACGTGCCATCGAAGCCGATCCCAAGCATGCCAGCAGTCTCGGTAACTATGCTCGCTTCCTTACAGATGAGCGAAAGGACATTGATCAAGCCGAGCAGTTTTACAAACGTGCCATCGAAGCCGACCCCAAGAATACCACTATTCTTGGCATCTATGCCCGCTTCCTTGCAGATGAGCGAAAGGATATTGATCGGGCTGAGCAGTTTTACAAGCGTGCTATCGAGGCTGATCCAAGAAAAGCCATCAATCTCGGTAATTATGCACATTTCCTTTTGAAGGAGCGGAAGGATACAGATAAAGCCAAACAATTCTATAAACGTGCAATTGAAGCCGATCCTAGACACGCCAACACTGTTGGCAATTATGCTCAACTTCTTTTTATTACAAGCAACGATGGCGAGGCGTGTGGTTTATTAAATCAAGCGCTAATGTTACAGCCTTCCGAAGATGCTCTAAAGGTTGAGTTGTGCTTTTATCGTCTAGCGCACATTCGAAAAGATTGGCCAAAAGAGTTGCTGACAATGAAAGCATTATTGACCAAAGGAGCACGCTCTGCTGATTGGGACTTTTCAGGAAACATCAACCGTGCAAAGGAAGCTGGACATCTCAACCTTGAACTTCTTCAAGCCATTGCAGATGTGATTTCCAAAAATACTCCCATTGAGACACTCGACAAATTTCCTGAATGGCAGAAAGCGGTGTAAGCTCATTTCGCCGCCGCCTGCTTCCTCAATTCCGTTTTCAAAATTTTCCCCGTCGCATTCTTTGGCAGCGCGGGCAGGATGATAATCTGTTTCGGCACTTTGTAATCGGCCAGTTTGCTGCGGATAAATTCATGCAGCGTCTTTTCGTCGAGTGTCCGCCCTTCCGCCGCCGCGACAAATGCCACCGGCTGCTCGCCGCGCCGCGCGTCCGGCACGCCGATGACCGCCACCTCCCTCACGCCGGGAAAATGGTAAATCACCTCCTCAATCTCGCGCGGATAGACGTTGATGCCATTGACAATCAACATGTCTTTCTTGCGGTCGGTGATGTAATAATATCCGTCGGCGTCGCGATGACCCACGTCGCCGGTCAGCAGCCAGCCGTTGCGGAAAACTTTTTTTGTCTCTTCCGGCTGATTCCAATAACCCATCATCACGTTGCCGCCGCGCACGCAAATTTCGCCGGTCTCGTTCGCTCCGAGCATCTTTCCTGATTCGTCCTGCACGCTCATTTCCACATTTGCAACCGGAATGCCAATCGAACCGGCTTTGTGCGCGCCGCGCAGCGGATTTTTGGAAACGACCGGACTCGCTTCGCTCAAGCCGTAGCCCTCGATGAGCGGCACTTTGAACTTTTCCTCGAATTCCTTCAGCGTTTGCATGGGCAGCGGCGCGGAACCGCTGATGAAAATGCGGATTGGCAGCGGCGTGGGGATTTGCGCGGCCAGCATCATCCGGTAAAATGACGGCATGGCGGGCAGAATCGTCGCGCGGCGCGAGAAAATTTCCTGCAACATCGCGCGCGGCGGATGCAGCGACTTCACCAGCACAATCGAGCCGCCCACGGTGAACGGCAGGAAAATCCCCACCGTCATCATGTAAGTGTGGAAGAGCGGCAGCAGCACCGCGAAGGAGTCATCCGGCACGGATTCGAGCACGATGCGGCAGCTCTCGACGTTGTGGAGCAGGTTGCCATGCGAAAGCATCGCCCCCTTCGGTCTGCCCGTCGTGCCGGAGGTGTAAATGATGACGGCGAGGTCTTTTTCCGAACGCGAGGATGGAGGATTGAGGATGGAGGATGGATTGAGCGCGGCGATTTCCTCAATTTGAAAAAACTTGAGCGAGGGCCGCCCTTTTTTTAATTCCGCCAAGTGCGCGCCCAACTCTGCATCCGTGATCACCACGTCAATCCCTCCATCGTTCAAGATATAAGCGACCTCCGCCGGCTTGAGAAAATTGTTGATGGGCACGACCACCGCGCCCGCCTGCAAAATGCCAAAGACGCACGTGACAAACTCCGGACAATTCTTCAGCCACAGTGCGACGCGGTCGCCCGGCTTCACGCCGAAGCGGATTTGCAGATGCGCATTGACCTTTTGCGATTGCGCGAGAAGCTCCGCGTAGGGGATTTCGCGGTCGCCCCAGAAGATGGCGGTTTTCTGCGCGTGCCTCTGCGCGCAATTTGAAAATGCGGTGGCGAGGTTCATGGTCAAAACTTAAACCACCAGGACACCTGGGCACAAAGTAAATTCTAAATCTTTATGCCTTCGTATCTGTGTGGTAAATATTTCCGCGTGATTGAAACCGACGAAAAGCTCGCCGCGTGGCTGCCAAAATTGCGCGCGGCAAAATGGGTTGCGCTCGATACCGAGGCAGACAGCTTGCACGCCTATCCCGAAAAAGTCTGTCTGATTCAAATCAGCACGGCTGACGGCGACCGGCTCGTTGATCCGCTGGCGAAAATAAATCTCGACCCGCTGCTCGATGCGTTGAATGCCCATGAACTCATCATGCACGGCGCGGATTACGACCTGCGGCTGCTGCACAAGCATCACGAGTTCACGCCCTCGTCGATTTTTGACACTATGCTCGCAGCGCGGCTGCTGGGCGAACGGCAATTCGGCTTGAGTTCGCTCGTTGAAAAATTTCTCGGCGTGAAACTGGACAAGGGTTCGCAGAAAGCCGATTGGGCGCGGCGTCCGCTGACGGAGAAGATGGAAATCTACGCCCGCAACGACACGCATTTTCTCAAACCATTGGCGGACAAATTAAAATTTGAACTTCAACAAAAGAACCGGCTCGCGTGGCATCAGGAATGTTGCGCGCGATTGATTGTTGAATGTTCGCAGCCGTCCGTTGTGGACGGTGATTTCGTCTGGCGCATCAAGGGCAGCAGCCACTTGAACCGCCCGGCGCTTGCCGTTTTGCGCGAACTCTGGCACTGGCGTGAAAAAGAGGCCGTCGTTGCGAATCGTCCGCCGTTCTTTATTTTGAACCACGAAAGGCTCGCGGACGTGGCGAGCGCGGCGGTTGGAAATCAACCGGTGGAAAGTCTTTTGCCGCCGCGAATGTCGCCGCGACGACGCGAGACTTTGATTGAAGCGGTCAGGGCCGGACTTGCCGTTCCTGCGAGCCAGCAGCCGGAAATCATCCGGCAAAAATTTGAGCGCCCGAACGAGGCTGAACGCCGCCGTTACACTGAACTGGCCAGACGCCGGGACGCCCACGCCCACAAGCTGGGCATTGACCCGACGCTCATTGCCAGCAAAGCCACGCTCGGCGACCTCGCGCGCGATTGGGACCGGCACGCTCCGGAATTGATGACCTGGCAGCGGGAATTCTTGAAATGAATTTGACGGTGGCGCACCGCCAAAAAAACGACCAACTCCACCTGAGGGGAGAGTTGGTCACCTGACTAAAATCCGATCTGACTGCGCTACTGCCGGTTCACACCTGACACCGGTTATGCCACGGTAATTTTCTTGTCGAGATAGACATCCTGAATGGCGTTGAGCAAACCAACGCCTTCCTTCATCGGNNGTAAATGCGCTCGTCGAATTTGCCGTAACTTGAGCCGCCCGGAGGGTTTAGCGCCTTGAAACCGCCGTTGTTCTCCGGGAGCTTCTGTTTAATGATGTCCGCCTGGAGGGTCACGCCGAGATGATTGGCCTGGCCGGTCAGATCGGCCGAGACGTGATAATCAGTGGCCTTGCCATCCGCGCCCTTGATCTTGAACGCGCTGCTGCGCAGGTAGCACCACAACACGGTGGCCATGCCCATCTCGTGCGCGTGCGCGAACGCCTGGGCCACCTCGACAATCTGCCGTCCGCTCTGATCGGAACCGAAATAAATCGTCGCGCCCACCGCCGCCACGCCCATGTCTGACGCCTGTTTTATCGTGCCGAACATGATTTGATCGAACTTGTTCGGATACGTGAGCAGTTCGTTGTGATTGATCTTCACAATAAACGGAATCTTGTGCGCGTATTTGCGGGAGACCGCGCCCAGCACGCCGTAGGTGGAGGCGACCGCATTGCAGCCGCCTTCCACGGCCAGCTTCACGATGTTCTCCGCGTCGAAATAATCCGGGTTCTTCGCGAAGCTTGCCCCGCCGGAGTGCTCGATGCCCTGGTCCACCGGCAAAATCGAAACATAACCGGTGCCGCCGAGACGGCCATGACTAAACAGGCGTTGCAGATTGCCGAGCACGCGGTTGTTGCGGTCGGTCAAGGAATAAATCCGGTCAACAAAATCCGGCCCTGGAACATGCAACCGTTCTTTCGAAATTTTCGGGTTTTTGAAGTTGAGGAGATAATCGGCCTTGTCGCCGAGGAGTTGTGCAATTTGTGTCATAGATAATTCAATTTCTTTCAGTTAAGGCCGTTGAGAAAACATACCGCATGGAATTCATGCCCAACGGCTGCCATTGTTGAAATAATAGCAAGGTCCGGCCCGCTCTGACAAACCCAATTCTGTCTTTCAATCAACATAAATTGCCTCGTTTGGGGACGTAAAAAACGCCTTCTTTCGTAGCAGCCGAGGTAACGAGGCTCTGACTTCAAAATCGGAAATCCGAAATCCGAAATCCGAAATTGATCAGAGCTTCCTTATGTCGGCTGCTACAATTCCAAAACGGCGGCGACACCATGCAGCAACCGTCGCGATTCCTCGCGGAAATCCCCGGCGACCTGTTGAACCAGTGGAATTTGCGCCCGTCGAATTCTTATCAGTGAACGCACGGACTTGCTTGCCGACGAAAAACATCTAACATTGCCGCATGGCGAAGAAATCCTCTGCCAAATTGTTGCACACGTTGAAATGAGTGATTTTCTCAAATGCGAATGTCCGCACTGCGGGCAAAGTATTGAATATCCGTCTGAAGGAACAGGGCAAACCGTTCCGTGTCCGACGTGTGAAAAGCCTGTCGTATTGACACCAGCAAGTCCGCCAATAAGTTCCGGTTTAACTGTGATTCCATCTGCACCTGTTCAAGAGAAGCCAAAGGAACAAAGATTAGTCAGAACGAATTTGTCAAAGCTCACGGAAGAAACAATCAGAGCCAGAACACAAAAAGGCGATACACCTCTGCATCGCGCCGCCAAAACGGGCAGAATATCCGAAATTCCTAGACATCTGCTTACAACCGAATTGTTCATGGTAACGAACTATTCATTTCACCCGGAAACACCGCTACACCTTGCCGCAAGGTATGGACACCTTGATAAAGTTCCCAAAGAGTTTTTGACCAAAGAAACCCTTACTGCTTCGACCGAATATGTGAAAAAAGAATCCAAGACGGGTCCGACGCCACCGCGAACCATGACGCCCTTGCACACGGCAGCACTTTATGGCCACGGTGATCAAATCCCCAAAGAGTTTCTGACACCGGAGTTATTGTGTATTGAAGCCACTGGTTACAGGCAAACAGTGTTGCACTATTTTGCTATGAGCAAGAGTCTGGATTTAATACCGCAAATCTATGCCAATTCTGAAATGTGGAATTTGAAAGATAGCAATGGTCAAACGCCACACAGTATTCTGGAAGGCTTAATCGAACGGGAAGCCTATATCGCGCGTGTGCGCAACGAATCGGCGACGGAAAAGCAAAAAGAAAAACTTCGCTTCTTTGGATACGCTTTTGATGAAAGCATCTCGAAAGGGCAGGCCAGCGATGCAATTGATAAATGCGTCAGAGATTTTCCAGAAAAAGATTGGGCTTACTACAACCGCCCAGCAACTGATGAACAATTGAAACAATTACGCGAAATCAACAAGCATCCAGACTGCGGGCCTGATGAGCCGTTTTACGACTTTGAAAATGAAGGCCCAGTGACTTACGGAAGGGCAAAAGACTTAATCCAAGAATGGGCAGGCTTGCGGAAACAAAAGTATTGGGAAGAAGAAGCTGCCTACCAGAACTCGGACGAGGCTCGCATTGATGAAGCCTGCACACGAATAGATGCGTTCCGTGATGTTAAGCGTGAACAGGTTGCTAAAGCATGGGCTGTCGTAAAGGCTCGCATGACAGACAAATCACAGCAGCCAGACTTATCTGAAATCGAGGACACGATGGAGGAATTGTTTCCAGACTTCAGAAAAACAGCGCGAGATGGCGTCACATATCAATGCAAGGACTGTGGAGGAATATTCAAGGCGCGGCTTCCGAGTGTCGGTGTTTTTAATTTATCGGATATTCGGTGAATTTCGTTGC
>PLZL01000427.1 GCA_003152145.1 Limisphaerales bacterium | reverse complement strand
GATTTGAAGGACGGCGGCGCGGAACATTTCCGGCAGACAATCGAGGCGGTGCGCAAATTGAATCCGGGCATCGTCATTGAAGTGCTGGTGCCGGATTTTAACAATTCCGATTCGTCCGTCGAAAACGTGCTTTCGGCGAACCCGAACATTTTCAATCACAATCTCGAAACCGTCCGGCGGCTCACGCCAAGCGTGCGGCATCGCGCGACTTACGACCGGTCATTGACAGTGCTGCGCAAAGTCAAGGAGAAGTGCAGCAACTCGATTTACACGAAGTCCGGCATGATGCTTGGTCTGGGCGAGCGGGAAGAAGAAGTCATGGTTGCGCTGGAGGATTTGCGGCGCGCCGGTTGCGACATTCTCACGCTTGGCCAGTATTTGCAGCCAACGCTGAAGCATCTGCCGGTCGTTGATTTTGTTTCACCGGAACGATTCGCCACGTTTGGCAACGTGGCGAGGGAGATGGGATTTGTTCACGTGGCGAGCGGGCCGATGGTGCGGAGTTCGTATCATGCGGATGAATTCAACGCGCCGGCGAAAAGCTGAAGCTTGAACTCCAACGAGCGGACAGGCCGTCCGCGCTCCGTTTTGCAGGCGGGTCCCCTGCCCTATTGTCCGAACGGATTCCGGTGGATGAGCAGGTAAATCGCGATGCCGATGCACAAAATTCCAATCGTGAAACCAACGACGGTGATGATGGTTTTGAGCAAGCGGGCCTTTTCGGCGACACGCGCGGTCTGTTTTTTCTCGGCATCCAGGAAGCCGGCGAATTTGTTTTCAAGCGCGGCGGTGACGGCAGCCTCGCTTTTGAGCTCGAGCGTGAGCCATTTGCCCTCGGACGTTTTCCATTCGTCCGGCAGGCGCGATAGAATTTCCGCGTTCGCAGGTTGAAATCCCCAGCGCGTCCAAAACAGCGAAGTT
Source organism: Limisphaerales bacterium (assembly GCA_003152145.1). Next base: position 3,704 of record PLZL01000427.1, on the reverse strand, counting down.
TCCTGCGTCCAAATCCGAAAGACACCGTGATTGGCGGCAAGCGTCTCGATGCGCTCCCAAAACAATTCCCGCGCGGCGTCCGCGACTGAAAAATCCGAAAACCCTTCGCCGAAGAGCAGCGCATGTGGTTTTAAAAACTGAATCCCGACCGCGCCAAGAACAATTCCATCCGCACTTTCGACGACTTGAAAGTCCTTGAGCCGCTTTTCCAATTCGTCGGCGGGGAGCCGCATGGAGAGCCAGATCGTGCGAAGCGTGGCGAGGTCGTCCAGCGTGGCGCGGCGGATGCGGAGTTTGGACGGGATCATCGCCCGTTTATATCAATTCCGCCTGCGTCATTGCAACTGGAGCAGATAAAAAAGATACGGTGGGTTGGGATTGATCGGATTGGTGAAAATGAAATTGCCGGATGGATCGAACGGGTTGGTGGCGATCGGCGTCCACTGGCTGCGGGGCAGGGCAACATTGGTGGAAGCGAGGACGTAATAGAATTGGCCTGGCCAGCCGTTCGTGCCACCCAGAATGAGGTTCGTGCCGGAATGGACGGACACGTTGAAGCCGGGCATGGCAGGCGCGCCGTCTGGCGGCAGGCTCATGATCCAGTTGGTGATGAGTTGAACGTCCTGCGTGTCTACCAGCATGGAATCCAGCGGCGGCATCTGGATGGATGGCAGGCCGCCGAGATCGCGGGTGGAAATGCGGGTGAGCAAAATGGAATTGCCAGGGGACTGCGGGGCGATGATGAAATTGTTGGTGCTGCCAAAATTATTGATAGGTAGGCCTTTGACCAGACCGGCATTGGCTGTGGGGGGGATGATGCGCGCGTCCCAATCGGCCTCTTGCGCCGTGCCGCCGGGCTGGTGACATTGCGAACAATTCGCTGCGAGGAACGAGCGGGCGCGATATTCGAGGCTGAATGCGGTGTTGGTCGCACTGGCCAGGGCGAGCAGCGTGACCGGATCATTGGTTGCGGGCGGGCTGAAATATCCGGCAGCGTTGAGCGCGGAGATTTGATTGGTGGTGAGCGAGCCGTAGGTGAAGTTGCGGTTCAGTTGCTCGGTGCGAAAGCCGAGGCCGTAACCGCCCGCCGCCGTGTGGCAGGCAAGACATTCCGACCGGCTGGGATAGTGCCATATCTGTGTCCGCAACGTGCCGCCGTCGTTGATGGTGAAAGCCTCATCCAACCCTGCTTCCGGCACGAGCGTGGCATTGGTCGCCGAATCCCAGCGATAGGTCACACCGTAGACTCCGTTGGTGTTGCGCACGATGAAGCGTGTCTCCAGCCGCTTGCGCGACGCGGGGACGCCGTTGGTCAGTTCCAGTTCGAAATGTTTGATCCAGACCGTGCCGGTGGGGAATGACCAGTTGCCGGTGGGATTGAAACCAATGGTCAGGTTGGTATTCGGCACGGAGAACCAGCGCGTTTTAATGGCGTTGTCCGACCAGAACGGCACATTGAGGCCGTAGGGCACGATGCCGGCGCCGGGGGCGAACGAAGTCAGATTGGTAAACGCGCCGGTATCGGCGAGCGTTGCGGGCAAGGGCGCTCCCGTTGACGTTGAGTTGTAATCCAGCCGCCCGATCTGGCCGTTGTTGAGTTGCGCGATGAGAACGTCGCCGTTGCGGGGATCCGTCCCGAACGACGACGGCCCCGAGCCGGTGGTGATTTCTTGAAACGGCACGGTGTTGCTTCTGTCGTAGCGCAAGATCCAGACATTGCCGCTGCCGTTGTCGCTGAAAACATACGCGCCATAAAGTTGCGAGATGCGGCTGCCGCGATAAACCACGCCGCCGATGACGGAGTTGCCCGTGTAACCTGCGGTGCCGCTGTGGGGATATTCCTGAATCGGGAAAATCAGTCCGGGCGGAGGATTTGTGAGAATACCGGGCTGCCCCGGATACAGCGTCGAGGCCAGGTGCAGCCCTTCGTAATAAGACCAACCGCCGTTGCCTCCCTTGGGCATGACATCCACTTCCTCGTAAAGGTCCTGGCCGACATCGCCCACGTAGAGAAACCCGGTGGCCAGATCGAAGCTGAAACGCCATGGATTGCGAAACCCAATCGCGTAAAACTCGGTGCGCACGCTGCTGGCGCTGAACGTGTGGCCGTTGAAATTGGTCACGCCGACAAACGGGTTGTCCGCCGGAATGAAGTAATTGGTGGTGCTCGCCGGATGAGGATTGGGCGGCAGGTTTCCCGGCCGTTTGTCCACGTCAATGCGCAAGATCGCCGAAAAAAATTTGTTGGTGATGACCTGGGCGTTGAAATCGCCGTTGTATTGCAAACCTTCGTCGCCCACCGAGGCGTAAAGATAACCGTCCGGTCCGAAATGCAGATCGCCGCCGTTGTGATTCCCCTGGGTGTCAAACTGGGAGATCAGCATGAGTTCCGTGCCCGGCAGGGCCACGTTGGCATTGGCGGCGGTGACCTGAAACCGGGAAATGACCTGGTGGCGACCGCTGCCCTGGGAAGTGCTCAGGCTGCGCGACGAGAAGACAAAAAAGTAGCCGTTGGTCGCATACCCGGGATGGAACGCCAATCCTATCAGGCCGGACTCGCTGTCGGACAGGACCGGCAGGCTCATGAACACGGTGCGGGTCGGGGCCGCCAGGTTCGTGATCACGATGATGTTTCCGGTTTTTTCGAGGATGAACAAGCAATTGGTTTCCTGGGGCGGTGACGCGATGCAGACCGGCTGGGTCAAAGCCACCATGGGAAAAGCGTTGGCCAGCGTGTAACCGAATTGGGGCGGCTGGGGCGGCAGATTGGTGAGCGAGGTGTTCGGCACCCGCTGCAACTGTGCAGTGGCGGCAAAGGCCATCATTGTCAGCACGCAAATAACGACAATGCGGAGGAGGAAGACCTTGGATTTCATCGGAGCAGGAACCTACCAGCGAAACGCATCATGTCAAATGATGATAAAAGTAAAATTTGCTTTTGTCCCGACGTATGCCAATTTTCCCCGTGGATGAATTACATTTGAACCATTTTAACCATGAGCAATATGGGCAACCATCAACTGCTGGAGGCATTAAATTGGCGCTATGCCACGAAGGTCTTTGATCCGACCCAAAAGATCCCCGCCGACATCTGGCAAACGCTGGAACGCGCGCTCGTTCTCACGCCGACCTCCTATGGCCTCCAGCCGTATCAATTTCTGGTCATTAACGATCCAGCCATGCGCGCGGAATTGCTGCCGCATTCGTGGGGACAAAAACAGGTCGTGGACGCATCGCACTTCGTCGTCTTCACCGCGAAAATGAAAATTACCGAGGCCGACGTGGACAAACTCATCCGGCGCACGGTTGAAATCCGCAAACTGCCCTCCGACGCGCTCAACGCCTATCGCGGCATTATGCTCGGCGACCTTGTTCACGGCCCGCGCGGCAAAACCGCGCACGAATGGGCGACGCGGCAGACCTACATCGCGCTAGGCAATTTGATGACCTGTGCCGCTGTGCTCGGCGTGGATGCCTGCCCGATGGAAGGGCTTGTTCCTGCTGAATACGACCGGGTTTTGAATTTGAGCGGCAGCGGCTACGCAACGGTCGTGGCGTGCGCGCTCGGCTATCGTTCGCCCGGCGACAAATACGCAAAGCTGGCGAAAGTCCGCTACAACACGAAAGACCTTGTGAGTCAAATATGATTACCATTCGCAAAGCCGAAGAGCGCGGCCACGCCAATCACGGCTGGCTCGACACGC
>PLZL01000386.1 GCA_003152145.1 Limisphaerales bacterium | reverse complement strand
ACGCTGGAGAGCGGGTTGAAGAATTCGAGTTTGAGCAGCACGTCGGCGACCGCGCCGTGTTTTTTCGCCGTGCGGTTCAGCCGCACGAGCGGGGTGTTGCCAATGGTCTCGGTGATGTCGTTGTATATCTTGCTCATAAATTTTACAGGTTGGGCGCGTAGGCGATGAATTTGAGGTATTCATCCAAAATGGTCTGCAATGCCGCGACGAATGCGAATTGTTTTTGAAACTCCGGCGGCGTTTTCGGCGTTTCCAAAATGATTTCAAACGGGTGCGGACGGACTCTCGGCGGCGCGCTCAAGATGCCGTCGTATTTGCCGGAAATCACGCCGTTGCGGGCGCCAAAGCCGTCAATAATCTGGCGTTCGTTGCGCGCGAGCAGTTTCCCGGCGGCCTCCAACGCGGGTTCGATGAGATGCTTCGTAAGCGTCGCACCGTGCGCGAAGCCGTAAAAACCGTCGCTTGTGTCGTCGGTATGCAGCGAGATGATGCCCTGAAATGAGCGCGAAATCAGTTCGGCTTGGAGCAGGCGGACTTCCGGTTGGTCGGAGTTTTTCCAGAATTCGCGGTTCAAATCTTTTCCGCCGCGGGAATACCTTTTCCCGTCTTCAAACCCGGTTGGATTGCAGACCGGATAGAATGACAAATAATAACCAGCGGCCAGCTCCGGTTTTGCTTCGAGCAATTTGATGAATTGGACAAGCGCGTGTGTGCCTTCCGGTTCATCGCCGTGGACGCCGGCGAAAATGCCGATACGAATCGGCGTGTCGCCGCCCTTCGGCCCGACGAACAGATAACGCGGTAATTCGTAAGTTTCGCCTTCCGATTCAAATTTCGCCTCGTGGTTGGCGACAAGATTTGGCGAATGGACGGCAATTTCATCCAACGGCGCAAGCAGGGCGGCGATGGAGCGGCGGCGCGGCAAAGGTGGTTTTACAATTGTTTGGAATGGGCTGTCAGCGATGGTCATGGCGATTTTTGGTTTTGTGAGGGCGCTGGCTTGACGGATGCAAAACCCCGCCCTCGTTTGGAGGAATGATTTATCGGTTCAAGGCGCATAGATTTGGTCGAAGACTCCACCGTCGGCAAAATGCGTTTTTTGCGCCTTTTGCCAGCCGCCAAATTCCTGGTCAACCGTGACCAGCTTCAATTGGCTGAAATTGGCGGCGTATTTCGCGGCGATGGCTTCATTGCGCGGGCGATAGAAATTTTTCGTCGCGATTTCCTGGCCTTCGTCCGAATAAAGATATTCGAGATAGGCCTGCGCGACGGCCAACGTGTCGTGGTGGTTCGCATTCTTGTCCACGACTGCTACCGGCGGCTCGGCGAGAATGCTCAACGGCGGCGTGACGATTTCAAACTTGTCCGCGCCGAATTCCTTGAGTGCCAGGTGCGCCTCGTTTTCCCAAGCCAGCAGGACGTCGCCGATGCCGTTCTTGGCGAATGTGATGGTCGAGCCGCGAGCGCCAGAATCCAGCACCGGCACATTCTTGTAAAGTTTGGCGATGAAGTCCTTTGCCTTCGCGTCATCGTGTCCGTAAGTTTCCAGTGCATATGCGTAAGCCGCAAGATACCCCCAGCGCGCGCCTCCGGACGATTTCGGGTTTGGCGTCACGACAGACACTCCCGGTTTCACCACATCGTCCCAATCCTTGATGTGTTTCGGATTTCCCTTGCGAACGAGGAATACGATGGTCGAGGTGTAGGGCGTGCTGTTGTTCGGCAAGCGCTTTTGCCAGTCCGTCGGCAGCAACTTTGCCTGCTGCGCAATCGCGTCAATGTCATACGCCAGCGCGAGCGTGACGACATCGGCTTCAAGGCCGTTGATGACGGACTGCGCCTGTTTGCCGGAGCCGCCATGCGACTGGTTGACAACCACGTCGTCGCCGGTCTTCGCCTTCCAATATTTCGTGAACGCGGCATTATAATCCTGATATAACTCGCGGGTCGGGTCGTAGGAGACATTGAGCAACTTGATTTCCTTCGCGCTTGCGGAGATGGCGAGCGTCGAAGCCAGTAGTATTCTCAGAATTGTCTTCATGCTATTCGTGTTTTTGAGTGGATTTGAATTAGAACTTGAATTGTAGGCCGAAGAGCAACCACCTGGTGTTCAAAGTTGCGGTAGGAAGGCCCCAAACTGGCGGGCAGGTTGTTCAGGGCGTTGGCGCCAACGTCGTAGGTGTAAGCCAGATTGGCACTAAGATGGGAGTTGAATGCGTAGGTGACGCCAGCCGAAACCTCATATTCCATGTCATCCCGCAGGCTCGAATTCTGTCCCGTCGGATTCACTTCATTGCCCCCGGTGTAGTCAGCCTCCAGAACTTTGCCGCCCAAGTCCAATCCCAGTTGCTTGGTCGCGTTCCAGTGGTAGGTCAGGGCGTAGGTGCTGTCGAAATAAGGGACTTTGCCAGTGCCGGAAACCCACTGCCACTGCTTGTAATTGAACGTCACCGTCTGGCTGGGCGACAGGGTCGCAGTGAGGACGGCCTCGCCGTAATACTTGACCGGATTATGATCATTGACCGGAGCCAGAGAATTGTAGCTGCGGAAATCCGGGCCGCCCGCCAGCTTCACATTCAGCCAGTTCCACGGCTTGCCCTCCAGTCCCAGCAGCACCCGCTGATAATCGCTGGACGAATAATGACGGTCCGAGGTAATCGCCGCCGGAAATTGTTGCTGATATTGCGACCCGTAACGGTAACCCAGTGTCGCGGCCAGCTTCGGCGTCAGCTTGTATCCCAAATCCACGCCGCCGTTCACGTCGTAACGGTCCTCAAAGTTTTGATATCCTTTCCAGGGCGCGGCTCCGGTGTTGTGCCAGTCGGTCATCAGATTGTAATCTAGCAATGAAGCCACCGGCCGGACAAAAAAATTGTCCCAGTCATATCGCAACACGATGGTGGCCCGGTCCTGGGTCTGCGCCATCCGCTCGCGGGCTACGCCATAGCCATAGACGTTGCGGTATTGATCAAACTGGTTGGCCGCCGCGCCGGCGAGCTGGTTCAGGGCATAAATCGGAGCCTGACGGTTGCCATCGTTGTAGAGAAAGGCATTGTCCAGTGAGAATGAAAAATCACTGGCCTGGCCCTTGATCGTGCCGCCAATTTTGTGCGCGTCGTAACTCTGCGACGGGGCACCGTGGTAAATATTGAAATCCGGCGTGTAACTCAAAGACAGAGTCTGCAACGTCTTCTGATTTCCAAACAGCGGCGCGATATTGAAGCCAACCTTCGGCGACACCGTGGTGACCCATGACGATTGGGGTGTCAGGCCATTGCCCGACACCAGCAGCAGATTGTCGTCATAGCTTTCCTTGACGCCGAGGGACAAATCCGTCAGCCAGACCGGCTTTTGCCATGCCGCCGAACCGGAATCAACCGCAGGAGTGTCTGCGCCATACGTTTTTGAAAGCAAGCCGGCAACTCCAAACAGGAAGAGGCCGGACCAGATTTTTGTCTTTGTGTTTGTATTTTTCATTGTTTGTTTTTCATTCGGCCTCCGGTTATTCCGGTCGATGTTTTTTTGTTTCGCATTTTGCCTCCAGTGTTCTGGTCGGTTTAAATTGTCTGGGCGCGTAATTTGTCCAGCCGCACGCGTTCGGTCTTGTCAATCTGTGTCACCTGTGAATCATGCACGACGATTTGCACCACTCCGAACCGCAATGAGTTGACCTGACGGCGGACAATCTCCAGCCAGGGCGTTTTTTCGTCGGCATCGCTTTCCGTTCTGTTCTTGGCCGCATTCATTTCAATATTCAATTAACGACCTATATTGTCGTTATTATCCATAGTTTTCAAAATCTGTCAACAGCTTTTTTGAAATTATTTTTAAATGCCTTCCCCGCCGATAAAACCAGCTGAAACCTCGCGTTTGGACACCGGCGTGCCCTTTGCGACCTCGGCCAGCGTCGCCTTGTCCATCACTCCGGCCACGTAATTTCGCGCGTCGAGAAAGACGCGGCGGAACCGGCAAACCGGCTCTTGCGAACAGCGCTGGTAACCAGTCACAGAAACGCAGTCAATTGGCGCTAAAATGTCATCGAAATACCGCACCACCTCGCCCATTGTGATTTTGGCTGGACTTTTGGCGAGCACATAACCGCCTCGGATTCCGGCGGTGCTGTCCACCCAGCCCTGCGCCTTCAGATCGAGCATGATTTGCTCAAGAAAGCGCTTGGGAATGTCGTTGCGCCGCGCGAGTTCGCGAATCGGTATCGGTGCGCCCCCGAAATGATCCACCAGCGTGAACAAGGCGCGCAGTGCATAATCAGTTTTCTTTGAAACTCGCATTTAAATATACACGATAGAACAAGTCGTTTTTAAGTCAACGAAAGTTTTGGATTTTTTTGAGCCGGTTTTGTCTCAACTGATGATCCGCCGGCCTTCGTCGAGGAAGATGCCTTTGAAATTCATCTCCAGCGCCTGCGGATTGGTGGCCTTGGCCAGCGCTTCCTTTTCCGTCACGCGCCCGGCCTTGACCAGATTGAACAGTGACTGGTTGAACGTGAGCATTCCGTCGTCCGTGCCGGTTTCAATGGCGACGGGCAGTTTGTCCAGCCGGTTTTCCTCAAGGAGCTTTCTCACCAGCGGCGTATTGAGCAGAATTTCCAGCGCGGGCGTCAGCTTGCCATCCACCATGGCGACCATGCGCTGGCAAATCACGCCGCGCAACGCACTGGCGAGCTGCCGGCGGATTTGCTCGCGCTCCTCGGCCTTGAAGAAATCCAGGATGCGCGAAATGGATTGCGACGCGTTCGTCGTGTGCAGCGTGGACAGGACCAGATGTCCCGTGTCGGCGGCGCTCATCGCGGCGGCAAAACTGATGTCGTCGCGCATTTCACCGATCATGATGATGT